>WFNM01000101.1 GCA_015488615.1 Sulfurimonas sp. | reverse complement strand
GCTGTTTTTTGTCCTACACCTGCTAGCGTTTGAAGCTCTTTGACATCTAGAGGAACTTCGCCAGAATAAACTTCTTCTACTCTTTGTGCCATAGCGATAATGTTCTTAGCCTTGTTGTTAAAAAAGGAACAAGAGTTTATGAAAGATTTTACATCATCAAGCTCTGCTTGTGCCAATTCTTTTGTACTTGGGTACTTTAAAAAGAGAGGTGGGGTTAAGATATTTACACGTTTGTCTGTGCACTGTGCAGAGAGGGCAACTGCGACAACTAACTCATAAGCATTTTTATATGTAAGTTCTGTAACTGCCTCATCATATCGTTCTATGAAGAGTTCATGTATCTCAGCTATCTCTTTTTTTGTGGCTTTTTTGACTTTTTTTATCATAAAGACATTTTAGCACGCTTTATGATATAATCAAAACAAGAAATTTTACGAAGGACACTTAAATGGGCTTTTTTTCACTCTTTTCCTCTTCAAAAGTAGAACACACTCCAAAATCAAAGACAGTTAAAAAAGATATTTTAAAACACTTAGATAAAGATTTTTACTCCTCTATTGTAGATAAGTCACACTCTATGCTACTCTATTTTTATTCTGGAGAGGGGTGGATTGGAGCAAATAAAACTTTTTTTGAGATAATGGCTTGTAAAAATATGCCAGAGTACCGTGATAAGCATAACAGTATTCGAGATCTTTTTGTTAGTGAAAGTGAAGAGATTTTCACAGAATCTGATAAATCATGGCTGGACTATATCAAAAAGTATCATAAAAATGGTTATGACATTTCACTTAAAAATGCTAAAAACGAGATACTTAAAGTAAAGGCATACTGCCATGTTTTTGCAAAGTACAAAGATTTTTATGTTCTAGAACTTGAAGATAGTACTGAGCTTAACAAGGCAAGGATGCAGACACAAGAGATAGAAGAGTTAAAGACAAGATTTTTGGCAAATATTGGGCATGAATTTCGTACACCAATGAATGGAATTCTGGGATTTATAGAGCTTATGGGACAGACCGACCTAGACAAACGCCAACGCGAATATCTTCAGATGATTCACCACTCTTCTCGTAATCTTATGACAAATATAGAAACACTTCTTGATCTCTCTCAACTTCAAGGTGGTCGACTTGAACTTAATAAGCAAGAGTTTAACCTTCTTCCTCAAATGGAGAAACTCGCTTATAACTTTGGAGTGGCAGGATCAGATAAGGGGATAAAAGTACTAATATTTATTGACCCTAAACTTCCAAAAACTATCTTCAGCGATAGAAAAAAGATAAATCAAATAGTATACTCATTAGGACAAAATGCTATAAAGTTTACTCCTCGTGGTGGAAAGGTTATCATTGAAGTTAAACTTCTTAAACGCCATCAAAATGGAGACTGTTCCATCGGCTTTGGTATACGAGATAATGGTCAGGGGATTTCAAGTGAGCAGATAGCAAAGATAGATGAGCCTTTTACTTCAGGAAATCATGCTGATGAAAGACTAGGCGTAGGACTTACTCTCTCAAATGGTCTTGTAAAACTACTCGGATCAAAGCTAAAGATACAGTCGAAAGAAGAAAGCGGCACATATGTGAACTTTGTTTTAGACTTCAAAGCGAGTCTTGAACAGAACTATAAAATGGTACCAAAGAAAAAAGTCAAGGTTCTTTTACTTGATAAAAGCAAGATAGAAGAGGCAAACTTTCTAACTATATACCTGCGTTCATTTGCCATCGATGTTATAAAGTCGAACCAACTTGATGAACATGTCTATGATGGAATAGATGCTCTTTATGTAGTGGCAAATCAAGATGACTCTTCATGGATGTTAGAACTCGGGACTTATTCCAAAAAAGCACCAATTATTTTACTTGTGGAAGAGGACGCAAAACTACAAACGAAACTGACTCATATAGTCAATGAAATTGTTGCTAAGCCACTACTTCCAAGTCGTATTGCAAAACATCTCTACTCTGTGAACTCTATAGAAACAACAAATCAAAAAGTGGAAGCACTTCATATAAAAAGAGAGACGAAAGCACTAGTAGTAGAAGATAACCTCATAAACCAGAGACTTATTCAGATACTTTTAGAAGGCTATGAGATCAATGTTACAACAGCCTCAAATGGTCTTGAAGCAGTGAGACAGTCATCACAACATCAATTTGATATTATATTCATGGATATAGATATGCCAGAGAAAAATGGTATAGATGCTACAAGAGAGATCAAAGAAGGCACAAGTATAAATAGTATAACTACTATAGTGGCACTTACTGCCATGGCAATGGATGGAGACAAGGAGATGCTTATAGAGAAAGGACTTGACGACTATCTCTCAAAACCTCTTACTCGATTAAAATTAGAAAGCATTCTGAGTAAATATCTTAAAGTAACTGCATAGAGGTTACTGTTTAATAAGTATTAGTTAAAAAGCATTAAACTTCCTTAATCAAAACAATTAAGGAATCTTAATGAAAATAGCAATAAAACTTCTTTCAGCACTTTTAATCACTGGTGCAGTCGCTTCAGCTCAAACTTTAGTAACTGTAAATGGAAAAGCAATTACACAACAAGAGGTTGATGCTGAGTTAATGCAGGCTACTCAAGGTAGATTTAATCAAGTACCAGCTGACAAACAAGCACAATTTAGACAGCAAGTTCTTCAACAACTCATTGGAAAAGAGATTATTTATGATGATGCAAAGAAGAGTGGGATTTTAAAATCTAGAGAATATAAAGAACAGTATAAAAAACTTGAACAACGTATGAAAAAAGAGTTAGCTATTCAGGTATGGCAAAAAAAAGTTCTTGATAGTATTAAGATTCCAGAGAAAGCATTAAAAAAATATTACAATGCAAATAAGGGTGAGTTTAATGAAAAAGTATCTGTTCATGCTCGTCATATTCTAGTAAAAACAGAAGCAGAAGCAAAGGCAATCATTAATGAGTTAAAGCCTTTAAGTGGTCAAAAACTTCTAAAAAAGTTTGAAGAGTTAGCAAAAACTAAATCTACAGGACCTAGTGGACCAAAAGGTGGAGATCTTGGTTTCTTTGCAAAGGGACAAATGGTTCCTGCATTTAACGATAAAGTATTTAATATGAAAGTTGGTACTATTACACTGAAGCCTGTAAAAACACAGTTTGGTTACCATATAATCTATCTTCAAGAAAAGAAAGATGCAGCAACTAAAAGCTTTAATGAAGTAAAACATTTTATTGAGCAACGTCTTAGAATGGAAAAATTTAAAGAAGTTATGAAAGAAAAAATGGATGCACTCGAGAAAAAAGCTACAATCAAGTAGTATCTTCATGCAAAATTCTCCAATCTCTAAAATAATTTTAGAGGGGCGAGAGTTTCTCATTAAACGCGATGACCTCATAGACCCTTACCTCGCAGGGAATAAATACCGAAAACTCTACACACTCCTCACAACTCCAAAAGAAAAATTCAGAACACTCATCTCTTATGGTGGCACTCAATCAAACGCCATGTTGGCAATAGCGGCAATGTGTAAGAAAAAAGGCTGGGAGTTTCTTTACTATACAAAACCTCTAAGCACATTTTTAAAAGAGCAAAAGAGTGGTAACCTTGCAGATGCTCTTCGTTTAGGAATGCAGCATATTGAGATAGAAGAGGAAATGTACAGAGAATTTATCTCTAGTCTGCGTTTAAATCTTGATGAAAAAACTTTCATAGTGGATCAGGGTGGGGCAGATATGAGTGCGAAAACAGGTTTAGAAGTATTAGCACAAGAGATACGAGAACAAAACCCTGAGGCTAATGCAGTTGCTACACCCTCTGGAACTGGAACAACAGCACTGTTTTTAGCACTTGCACTTCCAGAATACAGAGTCTATACAACACCATCGGTAGGAGGTGTGGAGTATCTTCAAGAACAGATGCAAGCACTTCATGCTCTACCAAAGAATCTCTTCATCCTTGAGTCTAAGAAAAAGTACCATTTTGCTAAGCCTTATAGAGAGTTTTATGAGATGTATAAGAAGTTACAAGAGGCTGGAGTAGAGTTTGACCTACTCTATGCTCCATCATTATGGATGGCACTACTAGAACAGGTAGAAGAAAAAGTTTTATATATTCATAGTGGGGGAGTGAGTGGAAACAGGAGTATGCTTGAGCGATACTCCAAAAAGTTTGGAGATTTAGCTTAGTCTATAAAAGTAACAGAGTCTTCAAGTTTTACACGTGCTGGCTGGTACTCATTTATCTTTGCACTTTCATCTTTGTAGCCTAAAACTACACTGTAAAGAAGTGCAAGATTATCAGGGATATCAAGAGCTTGTGAAATAACCTTACCAAACTCAGTAGTACTTCCTTGAGGACACGAGTCTATACCAAACTCTTGTGCAGCAAGCATGACACTTTGCATATAAGCACCACAGTCGATCAGCATACCCTCAGAATCTTCCAAGTTTGCCTTTGCTGTAAATACAAAAACAACAGTTTGAGCACCAAACCATCTAAAGTTGTCTTTCCACATCTCTATACGAGTTTCATTATCTTTACGGTCAACATCAAGAAGTTTATACAGACCAGCACCAGTTACGATACGGCGTTTCTTATAAGGATTTGTCCACTTAACAGGATAGTACTGGATATGTTGGTCACTAGTAATACCAGCATCCATCTTCTCTATAATTGCATCACCAACTTTTTTAAGAGTCTCAGCATTACTAACTGCATAAGTAACCCAAGGTTGCATATTCGCACCACTTGGAGTCATTCCTGCTGCTGTAAGTATCTTCTCTAAAGTCTCTTTTGGAATTTTTTTATTACTATAAGATCTTATTGAAGAACGATTTTTTAAAGCTTCTAAAACTGTTGGCATATTTATATCCTTAAATTATTGGCGCAATTATACACATTATTTATTAAATTTATGATAAAACCTGATACTATAGACTTTTAGCTACTTAAGTAGCATAGTTTGTGGCTTCTTTAGTATATACTTACAACATAAAACTAAAAGGATTGTCCATGAATAATAATATTTTTGAAAAACTAACACATAATTTAACTGAGGCAATAGAGAGTTCTATCTCTTTAGCTTTACATAATAAAAATCAAGAGGTGCAGAGTGAGCACTTCTTATGGGGTCTACTTGCAAACTCTGATTCACTTTTAAACCAGATGTTAAGAAAGATGAATGTCGATAAGGTGGCGATGGAGCTTGATGTTAAAAGCTTAGCTGAAAAGTTACCAAAGTCTTCTTCTGTGACAAAAGAGTCTATTCGCCTTTCTAAAAGCTTTGTCGAGTCATTAGAAAGGGGTGCGGGAGTTATGGCACAACAGGGTGACTCTTTCCTTGCGGTAGATACTTATCTCCTTGCTAACCTAAAGAGTGAGCCATTCTCAAGCATCATAGCAAAATATGTAGATGTTTTAGAACTTACTAAAAATATAGAGGCTGCTCGTGGTGGTGCGACTATAGACTCTCAGAGTGCTGATGAGACTTTAGACTCTCTCTCTAAGTATGGTATAGATTTAACTGCCCAAGCAGCAGAGGGAAAACTCTCTCCTGTTATTGGTCGTGATGAAGAGATTACTCGTATGATGCAGATACTCATCCGTAAAACGAAAAATAACCCTATGCTCTTAGGTGAACCTGGAGTTGGTAAAACGGCTCTTGTTGAGGGCTTAGCTCAGAAAATATATGCTGGGGATGTTCCTACATCACTTCAAAACAAGAAGCTCATTGCTCTTGATATGTCTGCACTTATTGCTGGTGCGAAGTACAGAGGAGAGTTTGAAGATAGACTTAAGTCTGTGATAGATGAAGTACAAGAGAATGGAAATATTATTCTCTTTATCGATGAGATTCATACTATAGTTGGTGCTGGAGCGAGTGAGGGAAGTATGGATGCGGCCAATATCCTCAAACCTGCTCTTGCTCGTGGAGAGTTACATACTATCGGGGCGACTACACTTAAAGAGTATAGAAAGTTCTTTGAAAAAGATACAGCACTGCAGAGACGTTTCTTGCCTATCAACCTTGATGAGCCTACGGTAAATCAATCGCTTCAAATTCTTCGTGGGATTAAAGAGCGTTTAGAGACTCACCATAATGTTACGATTACAGATAGTGCTTTAGTGGCTGCAGCGAAACTCTCTGATAGATATATCGCTGATAGATTTTTACCAGATAAGGCTATAGATCTCATCGATGAGGCGGCAGCAGAATTGAAAATGCAGATAGAGTCTGAGCCTACAGTGCTTAGCCGTGCCAAACGCCAACTCTCTGAACTTATGGTAGAGAAAGAAGCACTTAAAATGGAAAAAACACCATCAAATGAAAAACGTCTTCTTGAGATTGAAAAAGAGTTGGCTGATGTTGAAGAAGAGGTAAGAAAACTCACTTCACAGTTTGAGACTGAAAAAGAGGTTTTTGAGAAGATTAGCTCTATTAAAGGGGAGATTGAGGGCAAACGCCGTGAAGCTGAACTTGCAAAAGCTAGTAGTGACTTTAATAAGGCAGCTGAAATTGAGTATGGGGATATTCCAAAACTTCTTGAAGAGGAAAAAACTGTTAATGAAAACTGGGATAGACTTCAAGAGCAGGGGACTCTGCTTAAAAATAGTGTAGATGAAGACTCTATCGCCTCTGTTGTCTCTCGCTGGACACATATTCCTGTAAGTAAGATGCTTGAGTCTGAGCAGGCGAAGATACTTCATGTAGAAGATGAGCTGAACAAAACTGTTATAGGGCAGGGTAAGGCTACTCATGCCGTTGCTCGTGCTATCAAACGCAACAAGGCTGGACTTAGTGATGAGAACTCTCCTATCGGTAGTTTTCTTTTCCTTGGGCCTACTGGTGTTGGTAAAACACAGACAGCTAAGACTTTAGCAAACTTCCTCTTTGATAGCGAAGAGGCACTTATACGAATAGATATGAGTGAGTATATGGAGAAACATGCAGTCTCGCGTTTAGTGGGTGCAGCTCCAGGGTATGTAGGGTATGAAGAGGGTGGTCAGCTTACTGAAGCCGTTCGCCGTAAACCATACTCTGTTATCCTTTTTGATGAGGTAGAAAAAGCACATCCAGATGTTTTTAATATGCT
>WFNM01000100.1 GCA_015488615.1 Sulfurimonas sp. | reverse complement strand
TCAACAAGATAATGGTGGAGCAGATGTATTCGTACATTTCCGTCAAGTTAACAACACTCAGGGTGGTCGTGTATCACTAGCTGAAGGTCAAAGAGTAACTTTCGAAATCGGTGAAGGTCAAAAAGGACCACAAGCTGAGAACGTAACACCAGCTTAGTACCAAAACTAAAGCTCCTCTTTGGAGCTTTACCCTCTCTTTACAAACAATCACTCAATTTACTTACCACTTATAATTTACAGTTAACCCTTTAAAATCATTCTCAAATATGGGAGCTATCTCTACATTTTCATATCTACTGACAAAATACCAACTTGACAACATACCAAGTGCTGCACCAGCATATACATCCATAGGGTGATGTCTGTTTACTTTTATACGACTATATCCTGTACATATTGCTGCGATGTAAGGAACAACAGCATACTGACGACCATATCTTAAGTATATAAAGCTTGCTCCACTAAAAGCACTTGCAGTATGTCCCGAGGGAAAAGAGTCTCTTTCTTGTGTATCTGGTCGTTGCTCTCGTACTGTGTACTTTAAAGCTACAGTTGCAAGCATTGTCGTCCCATAGCTTTTATAAAATTCTCTCTGTCCCTCTTTATCATCAAGATAAAGTGCTGTAGAGTAGGCACTAAAAGGAACTCCAAAAGCAAGGATATCTCCTATAATCCCTGAACTACTTTTTGCTAAACAACTACTACCAAGAGAGAGTAATATACACCAAGATATGCTAAACTTTTTAATCTTTACCCCTTTATTTCATCTCTATCTATATCAACACCACCGTCTTCTAATGTAGCTACTAGATCAATAGTATTGAGTTTCTCAAAGTTCTTCATCATAAGCCTTTGTAAATATTCTTTTTCTGCATTCTCAGCTCTAAGTAAACTTGAAGCGAAAATTCCTTTTTTATGCAGTATAAGCTTTGTAATCTCTGCATCCATATTGACATAACTCATGAGAACTTGAATATCTGTATCAAAGATAGAACTCAAAAGAGAGAACATTCCTGCAAGATAAGCCTTGTCTTTATTTGAATAATGAGCTTCCGCTTCCATAGATTCAGCACGACGCAGAGCAAGATCTAAGATAGTCTTTGATGCACCGGCTTCAGAAACTTCAGAATAAAGATAGACAAGCAACCATCGAAGAAGCTTGTTTCTTCCCATCATAGTAATAACCTGTGTTAAGGATTCTACTCTTACCTCAAGTTTTGCGATATTGTTAAAAAATTGTATAAGCTTGTAAGAGAGATCAGGTTGGCGTTTTATAAAGGACTCTAGCTCTTCTGTAGTATCATTATCTTTAATAATTTTTATTAATCGCATAATTATAATTTGAGTAGGCTCAGTTGATCCACCGATAGCTATAACCTCGGGCTTATTTAAATAATGCCCTTGAAAATAGTCAAAACCCATTTCCTTGCAATCTTCAAGGTCCTCTTTAGACTCAACACCTTGTGCTAAGAGCTTTATTCTTGTTTCCTTAAACTTTGTCATCACTTTTTCAAGATTTTCTATTTCAGAAATTATGATATCCATCTTAATAATATCTATATAGTTAAAGAGTCTTTGAAATTTTTTTATCATTCTTGCACTAGAGTCAAAATGTTCTAATGAAAAGAGAAATCCCTGCTTTTTATAGTCCACTATTTTTTTTATTACTGCTTCAGTGAGATTGATATCTTCTAGTATATTTAGCACAAACCGCTTTTTATCTAAAACATCTAAGATACCTTTTGTTAAAGTGACCTCATCTACATTTATAAAGGCCAAGGAGTTGTTCCCTAAGAGTTTATCAAGTTCACTCGAGTTAATAGAGTTCATAATAAGCTTTGCCGTCGCTTTGAGAGAGTTTGAAAATCCTAATGGCTTATTTGACGAGTCTTTAAATATTAATTCATAAGCAAAAGATCTATTATTTTTATCTATTATTCTCTGCTTAGAAAGGTAGAGAGTTTCCATTTTTATCCTTCATTTTTAAGTAGTTTTACACATTCATTTGCTATCTCTAATTCTTCATCTGTTTTAATAACTAATACTTCCATATCTCTAAAAAGTGGACTTTCTAAAATTGATTCTCTTATATACTCTGAGTTTTCACCGATACCACCGGTAAAAACAAGAGCATCAACTCTTCCAAGTAGTGCCATATAAGCACCTATATACTTCTGTACTCTTCGCACAAGCATCTTTATAGCAAGCTTTGCACTCTCATCTTCACGCTCTAGTATTGTACGAACATCATTTATATCACAGATACCTAAAAGACCAGACTTTTTATTAAGAACTCTATCGACCTCATCGACACTTAGCCCCATTTCTCTCTGCATATAAAGCACTATAGCAGGGTCGATATCACCACAACGGCTTCCCATCACTAAACCCTCAAGAGGAGTAAAACCCATAGAGGTATCTATACTTTTTCCATTCTCAATAGCACAAACACTCGCTCCATTACCAAGGTGGAGAGTGATCAGATTTAAAGAGTCTAGACTTTGTCCAAGTTTTTTTGCTGCCTCTTTACTTACATAGGAGTGAGAAGTTCCATGAAAACCATAACGGCGAATCTTATGCTCTTCATATAGCTCATGTGGAAGCGCATATATATAGGCCTCTTTTGGCATACTTGTATGAAAAGTCGTATCAAATACTGCCACTTGAACTGTTTTGGGTGCCTTACTCTGTGCAACTCTTATCCCCTCAACATTTGCTGGATTGTGTAAAGGTGCTAGAGGATTAAGACTTTCTATGGCAAATAAAACTTCTCCATCTACGATAACTGACTCTTTAAATATCTCTCCCCCATGAACAACTCTATGCCCAATAGCATCTATAGAAGAAAAATCCACATCAATACTTTCTAAAGCATCATGATGAGAGAAAAATCTAGCCCCCTCTTCTCCAATATGCTCTATAAGTTCCTCTTGAAGTACTTTTTTTGTCTGCATATCAAAGAGCTTAAACTTTAAAGAAGAACTTCCTGCATTTATAACAGCTATTCTCATGACTTTTGTCCTGCTTGTATAGCTGTGATAGCTATAGTATTTACTATGTCTGCTATAAGACAGCCTCGACTTAAATCATTTACTGGTTTATTTAGCCCCTGCAAAATAGGTCCTATAGCTATTGCTCCACTTGAACGCTGTACTGCTTTATAAGTATTATTTCCTGTGTTTAAGTCAGGGAAGATGAAAACACTAGCATCACCTGCGACCTTAGAATTTGGAAGTTTTTTCTTTGCAACCTCTACATTTACTGCTGCATCATACTGAATAGGTCCTTCTATAAGTAACTCGCTCTCTCTACTTTTTACTATTTCTGTAGCCTCTCGCACCTTCTCAACGTCTGCACCTGTACCACTCTCACCCGTAGAGTAAGAGAGCATTGCAATCTTTGGATCTATGCCAAAGGCAGAAGCTGTTCTTGCTGAAGCTATGGCTATATCTGCTAAAGTCTCTGCATCTGGATCTTGGTTTACTGCACAGTCTCCATAAACAAGTACCTTACTTGGCATGCACATGAAGAAAACACTTGAAACAATAGAAACACCCTTAGTTGTTTTAATAATTTGCAAAGCTGGACGAATGGTATCTCCTGTAGCATGAATAGCCCCACTTACCATTCCATCAGCATAACCTAGCTGCACCATCATCGTAGCAAAGTAGTTCTCATGCGTCATTGCATCTTGGGCACCTTCCATATTTAAGCCTTTTCTCTTGCGCATCTCATAAAAACGAGTCACAAACTCTTCTCTTAAAGGTGACTTTTGATGGTCAATTATTGTAGCATTTGAGAGGTCAATCCCTAAACGCAGATAGTTCTCTTTAATCTCTACCTCATCCCCAAGGAGTATAATATCTGCAACCCCACGATGCATGACAATTTCTGCTGCACGTAAGATTCTCTCGTCACTACTCTCAGGTAACACTATCCGCTTTTTATTTGTACTTGCTGTATCAAAAAGCTTGTACTCAAACATAATAGGTGTCATCACTGTAGTCTTTGCGTTTGCTATCTTTTTTTCTATGTATTGAGTATCTACATTTGCATTAAAAAGTCCCAAAGCAAGAGCTATTTTACGATGAGAATCCACACGGATCCTAGAGTGAATTTTCCCTAGTGCATGAGCAGTTTTATAGGTGTCTGTTTTTACGCTCAAAATTGGTATACTAAAGGTATCAAGTCCACCTATAAGCTTTTCAATATTTGGATGAGCTTTCATATCAAAAGGAAAGACTATACAAGAGACATTGGGATAAGCCTTAGAATAAAGTGCTCCTAATAGACCTAATATAATATCTGATCTATCTGCAGGAACAACGATAAGATCATCTTCATCTATCTGTTCAAGGAAATTGTCGAGGGTAAGTGCTGCAATTTTTATAGCACGTATACTTCGTGTATGGTCCTCTTTTGAAAGAAAGTGTGCCTTAGCACCCAGTGATTCAATTACATCTCGAATACTTAAGAGACTCAACTCTTCTACCTCACTCAGGAGATATGTAGTAAATTCATAATCTTTTATCTTCTTCTCTAATGCTGTGTACTTTTTATACTCTAGTCGGTTGACAATAGTCGCAAAGTGGGAACATCCCTCATCATGCAAAGTCTCATTCTCTATTTTTATACTCTCAAAAACTTCCTTAGCACTATCCTCTTTTGCATTGATAACATTTATATAAGAAGCTCCAATATTTTTTGCTATCTTTACATTTATATCAAAGTTAATATTTTGGTTAAGAAAAGAGAGTCTAATTCCTTCACAAAGTACAAAATCATAATTTTTTTCTAACTTTTTAAACTTACTAAGTATCTGCTTTATAAGTTGTTCTGTTTTGTTTGAGGCTATCATATCTTCTACATATCCCACATCGAAACCATACATATCTTCATATTGCATATCGAGGTTATAACGCTCTTTCATAAAAAGAATATCCCCATCAGGAATATTTTTGTTAAATATTATAGGGCGAAAAAAAGCAACCCTATGAAGATTGCGTTTGAGTATTTCCATCATCCCCATAGAGACAAACAGCACTCCTGCGTTTACTTCCTGAGCAGATATAAAAAGAGACTTTATTTTCATGTTTATGCCTTTATGAGTAAATATTGCTACACTATAGTATAATTCTAGCAAAAAAATGAGTAATTATGTGTATATGTGGACTAGATAAAGAGTATGAAGAGTGTTGTGGGGCTATTTTGGCACATAAACGCGAGGCAAAGACACCCCAAGAGTTGATGAGAAGTCGCTACACTGCTTATGTAAAGTCCGATGCGAGATACCTTCTCTTAAGTACTGTGCTAGAAAACCAGTACCCAGATGATGTAGAACTCATAGAAGATTTTTCTTCTCAAGTTGATTGGCTCAAGCTAGATATTCTTAAAACTCAAGGAGACACTGTAGAGTTCAAAGCCTACTACAAAGATAAAGAACAAATCCAAGTGCTTCATGAAACAAGTAACTTTGTCAAAGAGGATGGCGTTTGGAAGTACAAGGATGGGGAACTCTATAACTCTAAAATAGAGAGAAATGAGCCCTGCCCTTGTGGAAGTGGGAAGAAGTATAAAAAGTGTTGTGCAAAGTAGCCAAAACTAACTAGCACTCACCTCTTTTAAAAACACAAAACTTTTTTTACTAAAGCCATTTTTTTCATAAAACTTATGTGCACTTTCGCGTTGTAAGCCTGAAGAGAGCACGATATTTTCACACATAGCAGTTTTAGCATAGACTTCTAAATAATCAAGCATCTCATAAGCATAGTTTTTTGATCTATACTCTGTATCTGTCACAAGATCAAAAACATAAAGATGGCGTTTATGGTAGAAGTTTGTTTGTACCGCAACCCCTGCATAAGTGATGAGCTTGCCTCTCTCAAAAAGCCCTATCATCTTATAACTTATCTCACGCATGTCATAGGCTAAGTCATCAAACTCTTTAAAACTCAGTGATGGTCTTAACTGAACAAGCACCTCATATACTACATCTAGCTCTTTTAAAGTCATTTCTCTTATCTGCATATCTTTTCACTAGTCCTAAATATATTCCATATTTTACTTAAATTTAGTTACAATAGAGAATAATAAAAATTTCTTATAAGGTAATATAATGAACAATAGTGTGACTGTGATTGACAACAGAACGGGAAAAAGTTATGACTTTAAGATTTTAAATGGGACTCGTGGGCCTAGTGTTGTAGATATTTCTAGCTTTTATGCCGATACAGGAATGTTTACTTTTGATAATGGTTACACTTCAACGGCGAGTTGTACCTCTTCTATCACCTTTATAGATGGGGCAAAAGGTGAGCTACTTTATCGAGGGATAAAGATAGAAAAGCTTGCAGAAGAGAACAGCTATCTTGATGTTTGCTATCTTTTACTTAACGATGCCCTTCCCTCACAAGAAGAGTCAAAAAAGTTTGACTTAGAGCTTCGCCACCGCTCCTTTTTGCATGAAGAACTACTAGAACTTTTTAAGGCTTTTCCATCTGGCTCACACCCTATGGCAACACTCTCTGCAGCAGCAGCAGCACTCTCCACATTTCATTTTAACCATTTAGATATGTGCAATGAAAGTGAGTACCAAACTATGGCGCGACGTATAGTTGCTAAGATGCCAACTATCGCAGCCTTTGCTTACAGACACTCTATCGGTGCTAGTTTTATACAGCCAGACATCACAAGGAGCTATACAGAAAATTTTCTCTATATGATGCGAGCATATCCTGGTGGCAAGATGCATGTCGACCCAGATGGAGAAAGGAGTATTAAAGAGATAGAGATTAAAGCTCTTGACACCATTTTTACACTCCATGCTGATCATGAACAAAATGCTTCGACCACAAGTGTTCGCAATGTCGCTTCAACAGGAGCACACCCCTATGTTGCCATCAGTGCTGGTATCTCTGCACTTTGGGGACGAGCACATGGTGGAGCAAATGAGTCTGTCATAAAGCAGTTGGAGATGATAGGAAGTGTTGAGAATGTTGATGCTTTCATTTCTCGTGCGAAAGACCCAGAGGATGAGTTTCGACTTATGGGCTTTGGACATCGCGTTTACAAAAACTTCGATCCAAGAGCGAGAGTACTCAAAAACCTTCAAGTGCAACTTCAAGATGAATTACATCTCGACTCAAATCTTATGCAAATAGCTAGCAAAATTGAAGAGATAGCATTAAATGATGAATATTTTGTCAGTAGAAAACTTTATCCAAACATTGATTTTTACTCTGGTGTCATTTTAACTGCTTTAAAAATTCCGACATCGATGTTTACTCCTATCTTCGTTATAGGCCGCACAGTCGGATGGATTTCACAATGGATAGAGTTTAAAAAGAGTAAGGGCACAAAAATTGCACGACCACGTCAACTCTATTTAGGGAAATAATCAACATATTTTAAACTACTCTTAGATATAATCGCGAAAATTTATATCTGAGAGAGTCATCATGGTAAGAGTACAAAATCTAATAATGCGTTACGGAAATAGAGTTCTATTTCAAGACATAAACCTCAAGTTAGACCGTCATAAGCGCTACGGTCTTATCGGTGCTAACGGTGCTGGTAAAACAACTTTTTTAAAAATACTTTCTGATGAAATCAAAGAGTTTGAGGGTGAAGTAGTCATTCCTAAAGCTAACAAAGTAGGTGTTTTAGGACAAAACCAATTCGCTTTTGAAGATTATACAATTATGGATGCTGTTCTTTATGGAAACAAGCGTTTATATGATGCTATCAAAGAAAAAGAAGAGCTCTATGTAACGGGTGACTTTGAAGATGATGCTACAAACAACCGTCTTGCTGACTTAGAAGTTATCTGTGTTGAAGAGGATCCTACTTATGAGTATGATGTAAACATTGGAAAGATTCTTGCAAATGTTGGGATTCCAGTTGAGAATCACAACGAACTTATGTCTACACTCGATAGTGCTGATAAGTTCAAGGTTCTTCTTGCACAAGTTCTCTACCCAAAACCAGATGTACTCTTTCTCGATGAGCCTACAAATAACCAGGACATCGAAACTATTAGCTGGTTAGAAAATCAACTCCAACGCCATGAGGGTACATTAGTAGTTATCTCTCACGATAGACACTTTCTTAATGCTGTTGTTACAAATATCCTCGATGTTGATTACCAAAAGATCCGTGAATTTACTGGTAATTATGATGACTGGTATTTAGCTGCAAATGTTATGGCAAAACAGATGGAACTTGACAATGCTAAAAAGATGAAAGAGAAGGATGAGCTTGAAGCTTTCGTTCGTCGTTTCTCTGCAAATGCTTCTAAAGCAAAACAGGCAACTTCTCGTCAAAGAAAACTTGACAAGTTAGAGATAGAAGACATCAAACCATCTTCTCGTCGTGATCCAAGTATTGTTTTTAAAGCAAAACGTACAATGGGTGATGAAGTACTTACAGTTGCAAATGTAAGCCATGCTTATGGTGACAACCAAGTACTTAATGACATTAGCTTTAAAGTTATTCCTGATGAAAAAATCGCTCTTATCGGTGG
>WFNM01000099.1 GCA_015488615.1 Sulfurimonas sp. | reverse complement strand
TTTCGCCTTGTCATAGTAGTAGATAGTTCAGGAAGTGTGGATGAAGAGCTTTTAAGTGAGTTTTTGAGTGAGATAAATTTTCTTATGAGTCTTGTACAAACTTACCAGATAGAGCTTTTAGTCTGTGATGATAAGGTACATTCTCATAGAACTTTTTATAGTGGTGAGTCTTTGGAAGTAGAGCTTAAAGGTAATGGTGGAACAGATTTTAGACCTGCGTTTAGCTTTGTAGAAGAGTATTTTGATGATGTGAAGTTGTTGCTTTATTTTACAGACTTGGAGGGGAGATTTCCTCTAAACCCTCCAAACTATGAAGTGAAATGGATAAGTTCAAGAGAGGAAGAAGTACCTTTTGGAAGTGTGGTTTTGCTCTAAAAGTTTAGAAGTGATCTTTACTCAAAAACAACCTGATTACGACCACTATTTTTCGCTTTGTAGAGTGCAAGGTCGGCATTATTTATAGTCTCTTCTAAGGGTTCATCTGCATGGAGGGAAATACCTATAGATATAGTAAACTTGATATACTCATCCGCACTGAGTGAGTAGGAGTATCTTTCCACTTCAGCTCGTATGCGTTCAAAAATATCTAAGGCACTGTAGCGATTGATGTTTTTAAGTACGACACAAAACTCTTCCCCACCAAAACGCGAGACTATATCTCTATGACTTGTCGATGTTCTTAAAATCTCAGAGAGTGCAGTGATAACTTTGTCTCCCACATCATGTCCATACTTATCGTTCACAAGTTTGAAGTGGTCAATATCTATCATCGCCACAGCATATTTCTCGCCACTCTGTGCTATCTCTATCTCATAATCATGCATAGCTTCAAAAAAGTAACGGCGGTTATAGAGCCCTGTAAGGTAGTCACGGTTGGCATGGTTTGTGACTATCTGAATGTTCTCAAGTGCTTCTATAGTGTTGTTTACACGACAAGAAAACTCCTCTTTTGAGAAGGGTTTTGTTATGAAGTCATTTGCTCCAGTTTTTAAAAAGAGGGCATTGACTTCGTTATCTTTGTTTGAGCTGACTGCTAAAATAGCAAGATCATTTTTACTATACTCTTTTCTGATCTCATAAGTAAGTTCTAATCCATCCATCACAGGCATATGATAGTCTGTTAAAACTAAGGTTATAGCTGGGTGTGTTTGTAGAAAGTTGATAGCTTCTTCACCGTGGGCTACTGTGACAACTTTGAAGAACATATTTTCAAGCATATTTTGCATATGTTTTCTAAATACCATAGAGTCATCTACGACTAAAACAGTGTGGTTTTGGTTTTTTTGTAGTCTTCTTATTGTGTGAATGATATAGTTGATATCGTCGACTCCACCTTTGTTTACATAGTCAATAATGTTTTTCTTTAAAATAGACTCACGAAATGTTTTATCTATGTTACCACTAAGAATGATGACATGGTTCTCTTTTGAAATGGCATAGTCGACTATTTCACCATTAGGGGCATCTGGAAGATTGATGTCAAGAAGTGTGATGAAGTACTTGTACATTTTTAAAAAGAGTTTTGCTTCTCCTAGCGAATAAGCAACATCTACTTTGAAGTCAAGTACGGATTCTATTTTCTTAGATATGAGTTTGGCAAGTGTTTTATTATCTTCTACTATTAAAATTCTTTCGCTCATTTTCTCTCCATTTTATATCGTGAAATTTTACGTAAGTTTAGCTGATTTTATAGTAAAAATTGCTATTATTTGCTTATGAATTATCTAAATGTTACCATAAAAAAACTTTCTCAAAAACAAAATGTATTTTTAACTGGTGGTGCTGGTGTTGGAAAAACTACTATTACCCGTGAGGTGATAGAGCATTTTGAGGGTGAAGCGAAAAAGGTAGCTAAGCTAGGCTCTACAGGGATGGCAGCGACACTTATAGGTGGGCAGACCTTGCATAGCTTTTTAGATCTTGGTATCTGTGATAGTGTTGCAGACCTTGAAGAAAAAGGCAAGTTTGAAGCCAAAAAGAAGATAAAAAAACTCATCAGTTCTATGGA
>WFNM01000098.1 GCA_015488615.1 Sulfurimonas sp. | reverse complement strand
TGGCTATAGAGAGGGGGAAACGCCTGGTCCCATTCCGAACCCAGAAGCTAAGCCCCTCTTCGCTGATAATACTTATCCTTTCAGGATTGGAAATGTAGGTCGTTGCCTAGTTGGTTGTTACTTTTACCTTTTCCCTTTTTTTTATTATTTAACTGTTTTTGACTTTACAATTCTATTTACTTATTATATTTTTTTACCGACTGAAGTCAATGTTACTGTTGTAGAAGTGTGCTGTTTAGGTTGTAACACCAGTTTTAACCGGTATGATTTTTTGATTGAAGTTACTATGATTTAGGTCAATCCTATCAAGAAAATAGCTTAACTATTTATCTCTTCTTTTATAATTTTTGAAAGTTCACTACATTGAATGATTTTTTGAGAGTATGAAAGTTCATCTTTGAGTAAAATTTCTATAAAAGCACTTCCTACTATAACTCCATCTGCACCTTTCACCTTATCTTTAGCTGTTTTTGCATTGACACCAAAACCTACATAGACAGGTGTATTTGATAACTCTTTAATGTCACTTAAAAAAGGTTGGAGGTCTTCAGCTTTACCTGAACCAGTAATACCTGTGTAGGCTACCATATAGATAAACTTTTGTGCATTACTAACTACTTCTGCTATTCTCTTTTTTGTGTCTGTTGGAGCTACAAAAGAGATATTTGCGAGGTTGTTTTGAGAAAAAATGTTTTTATATAAAAGAGCCTCTTCGTGAGGTAAATCTGGTATTATCAAACCATTCACGCTAATAGAATTAGCTAAAGGTAAAAGTTCTTGCATGTTTTGTTGATAAAAACTATTAAAGTATCCCATCCATAGAGTGTCAACATGTGGTGCTACCTCTTTTGATATATCAATCAAGTCAGTAAATTTAAAACCTAATTCTAATGCCTTATGATTTGCTTTTTCTATCAAAGGTCCATCTGCAACTGGATCAGAGAATGGAACACCAAACTCTAATGTGTCAACACCGTTTTCACCTAGAGCTAATGCTAAGTCAATACTAAAAGATTTTTCTGGATAACCAGAAGTAATATATGCTACTAAATTTTTCAAGTTTATTTTTCCAAGTCTGGGATTTTAAGTAAAGAGTATCTAAGTTTACTCAGTTCATTATCAAGTTTGAGATCATCTTGCCATGAGGCGAACATATCACTAATATCTAGCAGCCAGTTAATTGTTTCTTCATTTACTGGTGGTTTTGCAGAACGCAAAGCTTCTAGTTCATCTTCTACAAAAGAGGAAAGTTTTGCCATAGGAACAATATTAAGATAACCAGAAGCTGATTTGATGTTGTGAAAGACACGAAAAAGTTCATTAACACTTCTTTCATAGTTATTCACTTTAGAGAGGTCAATAATCATTATTTCCATACTCTCAACCATCATAGAATAGTGGTCAAGAAATTCATCAACAATTTCAAAATCAAAGTTTGCATCTAAATTACTTCTTATCCCCATGAACAAATTCTCCTATATAGACCAAATTATAGCAATATTTAGTTAAAATACTTTTATATAATTGATAAAGAGTTTTAAATGAGCAAAAAATTGAGTATTTCGTCTATTAAAAAGAGAAAAGGGCAAGAGCCTTTAGTTATGATAACTGCCTATGATGCATTATTTGCAACACTACTAAGTGAAAGTGCAGATATGCTTTTAGTAGGTGACTCTCTAAATATGAGTTTTGCAGGTAAAAATGACACTATAAGTGCGACCTTAGAGCAGATGATTTATCATGTAAATGCAGTATGTGCTGGAGCACCAAAGAGTTTCGTGGTGGCTGATATGCCTTTTGGTACTTACATAGATAGAGAGTTGGCTTTGCAAAACGCAATAAAGATGTTTCAACAAACACAAGCTGACTGTGTGAAGATAGAGGGCGGGGCAGATAAAGCTTCTATAATTGAGCATCTTACACAAAATGGTATAGCTGTATGTGGACACATTGGGCTACTCCCTCAATCTGTTCGTAGTGAGGGTGGATACAAGGTCAAAGGTAAAACTGAACATGAGAGGAAACAGTTAATAAAAGATGCTCTAGCAGTTGAGAAAGCTGGAGCATTTTGTATGGTTATTGAGGGTGTTAAAGCTGATGTAGCTAAAGAAGTTGCAGAGTCTGTTTTAGTTCCTGTTATCGGTATTGGTGCTGGAAAAGATGTAGATGGTCAGGTTTTAGTATTTTCAGATATGCTAGGGCTTTTTGAAGCCTTTACTCCAAAGTTTGTAAAAAAGTATATGGATGGAGCATCTCTAGTTCGCGAAGCAGTGGCTACTTATGCTGATGAAGTTAAAATCAAAGAGTTTCCTAGTGAAATTCATACTTATTAGTAGTTTGATGTTTTTTGTAGGGTGTTCCACTAAAGAAGTACTGTATAACACATTACAAAGTAATTTCTCTCAAAAATGTGAAGAAATGGGTAATCAAGAGAATTGTAAAAAAAATTATTATGAATATAAAGAGTATTATGAGAATAGTAAATGATGGATGATAGATTAGTAGAGATAGAGACTTTTAACATGGAAGAGGAGAGCAGTGAAGTTACTCTTAGACCTGATGCTTGGAGTGAGTATATAGGGCAAGAGCAGATTAAAAAAAACCTTGGTGTATTTATTGAGGCGAGCAAGAAGCGCTCTGAAGCACTTGACCATGTTCTCTTTTATGGACCTCCAGGTCTTGGTAAAACAACACTAGCACTTATCATTGCAAATGAGATGAATACAAACATCAAAGTAACAGCTGCACCTATGATAGAAAAGAGTGGAGACCTAGCAGCGATTTTAACTAACTTAGAAGAGGGCGATATTCTCTTTATAGATGAAATCCATAGACTCTCTCCTGCTGTTGAAGAGATACTTTACTCTTCAATGGAAGATTACCGTATAGACATTATTATCGGTAGTGGTCCTGCTGCTCAGACTGTAAAGATTGATTTACCGCGTTTTACACTTATCGGTGCAACAACAAGGGCGGGGATGCTCTCAAACCCTCTTCGTGATAGATTTGGGATGAGTTTTCGTATGCAGTTTTATTCATCAGAAGAGTTAGCAAAGATTGTTGTTCAAGCTTCTAATAAACTTGAACGCGAGATTGTTAAAGAAGCTTCTATAGAAATAGCAAAACGTAGCCGTGGAACTCCCCGTATAGCTCTGCGTTTACTTCGTCGTGTGAGAGACTTCGCTGAAGTTGCTGAGGAAGGGATCATTAATCATAGCCGTACACAGTATGCTCTTAATGAGCTTGGTATCAACTCTTATGGATTTGATGAGATGGACCTGCGTTTACTCAAGCTTTTGGTAAGTGCGAATGGAAGAGCCATGGGTCTTAGTTCTATAGCTGCTTCACTGAGTGAAGATGAGGGGACCGTTGAAGATGTACTAGAACCTTACCTAATAGCAAATGGATACTTAGAGCGCACAGCAAAAGGTCGCCGTGCAACTCGTGCTACTTATGATGTACTGAACATGGAGTATATAAATGCAGATGGGACACTCTTTTAAATGAAACCTCAATATTTTATAGCAGCACTTTTTGTAACGGCACTTTACTGGATGTATCTTCTTTATGGCCCTTTTTTGCTGGTTATTACTATTGCAGCACTTTTAGCTGTTTCTACTTCAAATATTCAAAATAAGTTAGAAAGTTATTTTAAGGGCAGGCTTTTGGCCTCTCTCCTCTCTAGCTTTTTATTGGCGATTCTCTTTTTTGCACCGTTAGGTTATTTTCTTACAACCTTAACTATAGAGTTAAATACAGTTAGCAGTGATTCATTGCATCTTGTTGAAAAACATATTCGAGATTTTGTTGCGACTCCTCCTGCATATCTTCTCTTTTTAAAGCCTCTTCTCATTGATGCTATGAAAGAGTTAGATATTACGACTCTTACAGCAAAGACACTTTCTATTGCAGGGCATGTGGGAGTTGTTAGTGCAGGGTTTTTAAAGAATGCCTTTTTAGTTATAGTCTTTTACTTTTTTGTTCACTATAATGGAACGACAGTTATTAGTTTTTTAAAGAGAGTTGTATATATGTCTGTAGATGATAGTACAACACTCATCAAAGAAGTTTCTGATGTTATGAGTGTTGTTTTTTACTCTATTATTACTACAGCAATGTTTGAAGGTTTTTTGTTTGGAGCAGCAATCTCTTATATGGGATATAACGGTTTACTATTTGGTATTATGTATGGATTTGCCTCTCTTATACCTGTTGTTGGTGGCATTTTAATGTGGCTACCATTTATGATTTATGAGTTCTCTGTAGGTAATACTTCTGATGCAATTTTTATAGCTATGTATTCTATTGTTGTGATCTCTATTATTGCTGATACATTTGTCAAACCAATTATAATTAAAGAGATTAATCAGCGTTTACTTAAAGAAAATGGAACAAAAATGAATGAGATGCTTATCTTCTTTGCTATTATTGCAGGACTTACTACCTTTGGATTCTGGGGAATGATTTTAGGGCCAGCAATTACTGCATTTTTCCTTACTATTTTGAAACTCTTTGAGGCTAGAACCCAGGAATTGAATAAATAGGATTTATTATTTAGTATAAATCTCTGGATAGTCCTCTTTAAAACGTCTATGGAGCCAGAACCAAGGTTTAGGGTGTTTGAGTATTTCTTTACTTAACCATTCAGTCTGCATCTGTGTGGAGACTCGTATATCTTCAGCAGCATCATCACTCTTTGGTGGGATTATCTCTTCAGAGAATTCAATAGTATAGTTTTCGTCATCATCAGTATGAATAAGTGCCGGGATGAGTGAGGCATCAAATTTTCTTGCGAAATAGGCAGTTGTTTGAATCTGTCCCGTTGGTTTACCTAAGAAGTCTACAGTAATGGACTCTTTTTTATTAACATTTGTATCTATAAGTATAGCTATCGCACCGCCGGAGCGGAGCTGTTTTAGTATACCTCTGGTTGCACCATGTCTCTCGACATAACTCATTCTAAATTTTGCACGAGAGGAGAGTAAGTAGTTCTCAAAACGAGGGTTTTTCATTTTTTTGTAGACTATCATAATAGGCTCTTGCAGGGCACTTAACATACTACCTGCTAATTCCCAAGCTCCATAGTGAGCTGTGACAAAGATAATAGGTTTCCCTTTAGCCTGTGCTTCTTTAAGAATATGCTCATTTTTGAAGCTAATCTGTTTGGCAATCTTTTCTACTGAGTAGTAACGCCCCTCCATAGTATGTAAAAAATTAAGAAGCATAAGTTTAAAAGCATATTTACTTGTTTGTGTAATAAACTCTTCGTCAATCTCATCTCCATAGACAAACTTGAGGTTAGCTCTGACGACATTTTTATAGCGTTTACTAACAAGATAAGCAAATTGTCCAAGCCCAAGAAAAAATGCTCTACGAACTTTTTTTGGGAGGAGCATTAAAATTTTTTCTAAAAGTAAAAAGAGGTAAAATCCAATCATAATAGTGCCTTTGCTTGTAGAGAGATTTCTAGAGGTGTAATCTTTCTAATTGAGAAATCATTTTTATTAATTTTTAAGATATTTACTAGAGATGGTGATTTTAGTGCGATATTTTGTGGTGTTTCATATAGCATTCTCGATGTTGTTGGACCTAAAAGTGTGATTGAAGGAATATTCTGTG
The DNA here is from genome assembly GCA_015488615.1 of Sulfurimonas sp. Taxonomy (GTDB): domain Bacteria; phylum Campylobacterota; class Campylobacteria; order Campylobacterales; family Sulfurimonadaceae; genus Sulfurimonas. Next base: position 3,502 of record WFNM01000098.1, on the reverse strand, counting down.
CCCAAGCAATATGAGTAGGACCTGTGTCATTTCCTATGAGTAAATCCATACTTGAGATAAAGTTTGTAAGTTCAGGTAGTGTAAGTTTTGGTGCGAGTGTAGCAAAGGAAGTATGTTGACATATCCACTCAGCAGTATGTTTTTCCCCCTCGCTACCCCAAATGATATGAAAATCCTCTTGTATTAGCTCGATGACTTCAACTACTAGCTCTTTAGGATATATTTTAGAAGGCCATGATGCTCCTATAACAAAGGCAATTTGCTTTTTTTCACTCTCATGTGTAAAAGTTTTAATTATAGGAAAAACTGCTTTTTTAGCAAGAAGCATACTATCTGTTATTTTAAGATCTAGAGCATCGGCAACTACAAAGCAATTGCGTTTGATTACATTATTTTCATAGCTTATAGAAGAAGTAGTTGTGTAGAGAATAGAAGAGAGTGACTCTCGTGTGGAATTTTTATCAAATCCATGGCGTTTATTGCCAAGAAATTTACTTACAAGAGCAGACTTTAAAAGTCCCTGCATATCTATAACAAGATCAAACTTATCGAGTGCTTTGAGTTTAGAGATGCTTAAGAGTAAGAGAGGAAAGCTCTTCTCTTTTTTGAGTTTTTTAAGATTCAGTGTTTCTACTTTTTCTATCTCTTTTATGGAATTAAGAATAGGAGCGAAAACTTCTTCAGTAATCCATGTAATTCTCATCTCAGGGTAAAACTTTTTTATAAACTGCAAAACTACAGCACTATTGACAATATCACCAAGTGCAGAAAGTCGAACTATAGCAATGTTCTTTATCTTTATATTATTCATTAGTGACATTATAGCAGAGGTTAATCATTAACTCAATTTTGTTATTATAAAAGTATAGGATAAAAAGGAGGATTTATGGAAATTGGGTTTGAAACAATACTGTTTATTATTGCAAGTGTAGTAATAGGATATTTTATAAGTTATGTGAAGTCGCGTTTTGAAGTAAGAGGCTATAAAAAAGAGATAAAAGAGTTTAAAGAACATCTCAATCGACAGATGAAGATAACAAATGAGGGGAGTAAAAATCTTGAAGATGAACTCAAAACTCTTAAAAAAGAGAATGAAAGCTTACGAATAAGTGTTCAGACATTAGGACAAAAACCAGGTCGTGCTGAGGTGAGATTACTCAATATTTATGATGCAGCTCTTAGAAAAATGCTTCTTCGTGCACCTGGTTTTTCAAGTGCATGGGAGATGTCATTACAAGAAGCTGAGAGTGAATATGAAGCAAACGAAAAAGGCTTTAAGTCCATCATAAAAAAGGTTTTTAGTCCCAGTCTTTCTCAACAGTCTCAAGATTCAAGTGATATACCAGAGTTGCCAATAGGATATGAGAGTAAATAATCTACTTATAATTATCAAAAAGCTATAATTTCAAAAAAATAAGGGAAAATTCATGGTTGCATCAGATATACAACTCTACTCAGAAGGACGAACAAAAGCACGTGCTTACTTTTGTTACCTTTTTTCTAAAAATATTCCAAATAGATTACCTTCTCTAAGTGAAGAGATGATTATGCCGCGTTTGCTTAAGATAAAAGCAGACTTAGAGAACTGTGAAGGTGTTTATCTTTTAGATAATAAAGGGGTACAAGTATCTGCTACATTTACAAGAGATCGTGAGATAACTGAAGATATTGGAAAAATACGTGCTGAACGTGCTTACTACTACCGAGCTGTAAGAGAAGAACGTTGTAGTATTACTGATCCTTATCCGTCTCTCATCACAGATGATTTGTGTGTAACTTCTTCTGCTCCTATTTATTGTGAAAGTGGTGAATTGAAATATGTTGCCTGCTTGGACATGCCTTTTGATGAGGTATTAAAGATTGCACATATGAATACACTTGACCATTTATTTGGACGGTTTTTTAAATATGGATATGCCGCTTTTTCTATAGCACTTATTGCAATTGCAATGTTACTTTTTTTTAAAGGTATGGGAAGCTTTTTCTTCAATGAAATTTCACCAGATAATTTTAGAATCAAGGATGTCTTTGAAGCAACGATTTTACTTACACTCTCTTTAGCAATTTTTGATCTTGGAAAGACTCTTATTGAAGAGGAGATACTTGGTCGACATAAGGAACATAGTGTTTCTGGACCTCATAAAACAATGGTCCGTTTTTTAGGAAGTATCATTATTGCACTCTCAATAGAAGCTTTGATGCTAGTGTTTAAATTTGCTATAACTGATCCAGATAAATTAATATATGCAATATACATTATAGCTGGAGTTTCTTCACTTCTTATCAGTTTAGCAATGTATATAAAATTTACAAAATTAAAGATAGATGAATAATGATAGCAATAGTTGATTATAATATGGGAAATTTAGCGAGTGTACAAAATGCCTTTGCTAAGTTGGGACAAGAGACAGTTGTAGAAAGTGATCCTATCGAGTTTAATAAGTACGATAAATTAGTACTTCCTGGTGTTGGTGCCTTTGGTGATGCGATGGAACATCTTCGTGAGCGCAATATGATAAACGCCATCAAAGAGTTTGCTCAGAGTGGAAAGCCTATGATAGGTATCTGCCTTGGTATGCAGTTACTTTTTGAAAGCAGTAAAGAGTTTGGAGAACATGAGGGACTAGGACTTATAAAAGGGCACGTAAAAGCTTTTGAAGAGAAAAATTTTTCTGAGCCACTCAAAGTGCCACATATGGGCTGGAATAGAATGTTCACACAAGATCACCCTCTTTTTAATGGACTAGATGAAAACCACTACCTTTATTTTGTACATACTTTTCATGTGACTTGTGATGATGCAAGTGATATTATAGGTGAAACAGATTATGGCTATAAATTTACATCTGCTGTTGCACATGGCAACATCATGGGTATACAGCCACACCCTGAAAAGAGCCATGAAAATGGTCTCAAAATTATTGAAAACTTTATAAAACTATAGGAGTACAAAGATGACTTTATACCCAGCAATTGACTTAAAAGATGGACAGGCAGTACGATTAACAAAGGGGCTTATGGATAGTGCGAAGATTTACTCCAACGAACCTTATGAACTTGTAAAAAAGTTTGAAGAGATGGGTGCTGAGTGGGTACACTTAGTAGACCTAAACGGTGCCTTTGCAGGGGAGCCTAAAAACTTAGAATCAATCATAAAAATTCGTGCAAACTCTAATGTCAAACTAGAACTTGGTGGTGGTATTCGTGATGAGGCTACTATACAAAAAATGTTGGAGATAGGTATTGACAGAATTATACTAGGGAGTATCGCAGTAAAAGATCCACAGTTTGTCCGTGACATGGCAGCAAAATACCCAATAGCAGTGGGTATAGATGCAATAGATGGTTATGTGGCAGTTGAAGGCTGGGGTGAAGTCTCCACAATGAAAGCAACTGACCTAGCAAAAGAGTTTGCAAACGCAGGTGTTGAAGCGATAATCTGTACTGATGTTGGCAAAGATGGAACACTCTCTGGTGTAAATGTAGACTTTACTCTTGATAT
>WFNM01000097.1 GCA_015488615.1 Sulfurimonas sp. | reverse complement strand
TGGGAATTCATCAACAAAATCTACCTGCAGAATTGTCCAGATGTCCCTTTTGTAGACTATTTTTGGACATTAAGAAATATTCATAAACCTATATGGATACTTGCAGAGATTGTAGAGAAACTACCAAAAACGAAACTTTTTCACTCACCTTCAACTGGGTATGCTGGCTTTCTAGGGGCTCTCTCCTCTTATACGAGAGATAAACCTTTTTTTCTTACAGAACATGGTATCTATACTCGTGAGCGAAAGATAGACCTCCTCAGTGCTGAGTGGATAGAGTATAAAAAGCCTTCACTTTTGCAACAGCCAGAGGAGTACAACTACATCAAACGTATGTGGGTAAACTTCTTTGATAAGATAGGACTCTTCTGCTACAACCGCTCAAACCACATACTTTCACTCTACTCAGGTGCACAAAAAATCCAGATAGAATTTGGTGCTGATGCAAAGAGGACTCGTATTATTCCTAATGGTGTGGATGTAGATACACTTATAGATACTATAAAAAATAGAGCCAAAACACCTAAACCAATAGTCACACTTATTGGTCGTGTTGTCCCTATTAAAGATATTAAAACATTTATCCGTGCTATCAAAATCGCTTCTGAGACTATTCCTGACATCGAGGGCTGGATCGTGGGTTCAGTGAGTGAAGATAGGGAGTATGTACAAGAGTGCCAACATATGGCTATTTCTCTTGGACTTAAAGAAGAGATGCAGACCTTTAATGGTGACAAGACTACACTTTCGAGTAATATTCTTAGAGAGAGTAATGAAAAGATTAAGTTTTTTGGGCATAGTGATATCAAAGAGATACTTCCTCTCTCAGCTCTGCAAACTCTCTCTTCCATTAGTGAGGGAATGCCTCTTGTTATACTAGAGGGATTCGCTGCTGGTGTACCTTGTGTGGCTACTGATGTTGGAAGCTGTAGAGACCTTATAGAAGGTGGTATAAATACAGAAGATATTGCGATAGGTAAAGCTGGAGCTATTGTCGGCATTGCTAATCCAGGTGCATTAGCACAGGAGTATACTCGCTTTTTGACTTTCGAGAATGGTGAATGGAAAAAAGCTCAAGAGGTATCAATAAACCGTGTTCAAAGGTACTATAGAGAAGAGCTCTTCTTGCAAGACTATAAAGCTCTTTATGAAGAAGCAATTGGCAGTTCATGGACACTGCTACAAACAAAACTTACAAGTGAGGTCAAATAATGGCTGGTATTGGTTTTGAACTTCGTAAAATTTTAAAAGAGGATAGACTACTCTCTCTTGCCAAAGTTTATGGCTACTCTGCTATTTTAAGTTCTGGACCTTGGGTTATCTCTATCATCGCTATACTCCTAATTGGATTTATCAACCTAACAAACTATGGTGAGCAGAGTGATGTCTACCGTTTCCAAGTGGTCATAACTTATGCTATCGCCCTCGCCTCTAGTCTTATACTCACGGGAGTTTTACAACTTCCTTTTACTCGCTATATCGCTGACCTTATCTACAATCATCGAGAGGATGAGATTCTTCCCTCTTACTTTGGAGCACTCTTTCTCTCGTGGATTGTAGGCGGTCCTATAGTGGCTCCTTTTTATATGTGGGTTTTTGAGGGACAAAGCACTGTCTTTATCTTAGGTGCACTCGCCACATTTTTAGCACTTTGTGGTGTTTGGATTAGTAGTATACTTGCAGCGAGTCTAAAGTACTACAAGGGTGTTGTCTGGGCTTACTTCGTTTCTTACTCGCTTATCATTCTTATATCTATCTTTTATGGCGATACTATTGAGAAACTTATCTATACTTTTTTCATTGGTAACACTATTCTCTTTGTTATTTTAATGACCCTTATCATCAAGTCTTACAACTCCACTATTTTTATGAAACTCGACTTCTTTTTAGAGCAAAACTTCTACTGGACACTGGGTATTGCTGGACTTGCCTACAATCTTGGTGCATGGGTAGATAAATTTATATTTTGGTATAATCCTGCTACTGGTCATGCTGTTATTGGGAAGCTCAATGCTTCTATCGTTTACGATATGCCTATCTTCTTAGCCTACCTTTCGATACTTCCAGGAATGGCTATCTTTTTTTACAGACTAGAGTCTGACTTTGCTGAGAAGTATGATCTCTTCTATGATGCTGTACGTTCAGGTGGTACACTCGAACGAATACGAGACTATAAAGATCAGATGGTCGAGGTTGTCCGTCATGCCCTACATGAGATCTTGATGATTCAAGGAATTATTAACATCATTATCTTTTTAACTGCACCTACTATTTTTACTATGCTCAATATTCCACAACTCTATCTCGGTCTTTTTTATGTACTTACTATGGGTGCAATGTTACAAGTGGCGTTTATGTCTATTCTTGCCATCTTATACTACCTAGATAGAAAGAAAGTAGCTATGTGGCTCTCTATAGCCTTTTTTGTGCTCAATGCTATCTTGACACTTATTTCCATAGATATGGGTCCCTCAATGTATGGCTATGGTTATACAGTCTCCCTTCTACTTGTTTTTACAGCAGGTATGCTCGTGATTAAAAATGAAATGGAGTGTTTAGAGTATGAAACATTTATGTTGCAATAAAATTCTTTTTCTCTTTATCTTTACATTCTCAGCACTTTTTGCTGGGCTCAGTGACAAAAGTGCGATAGTCTATTATGGAGATAAAATCTCTTACCCTATGGTTGGTATTCATAACTATATCATAGTCCAGCCATCTAAAATAAATACCTATACACACGGCTTTGATGTGTACAAAGAGAATATATATGCTTATGTCAGTATAGGAGAAATAGATAGGGATATACCCGAATATATAGATATAAAAAAAGAGTGGATTGTCGCAGAGAACAAGGCTTGGAGTAGTGATGTTCTAGATCTTACAAATCCAAACTATAGAGAGTTTCTCTTTGAGAAGATGATAGAACCTCAGATAAAAAGAGGGTTTAAAAACTTTTTCTTTGATACCCTCGACTCCTACCAACTCCATGCAAAAACGCCAGAGGCACGCAAACGCAGTCAGATGGCTCTTGTGAATATCATCAAAGAGTTTCACTCGCGTTATCCTGATGCTAAGCTTATCATCAACCGTGGATTTGAGATTATCGATAAGGTACACAAAGATATAGAAGCTGTACTTTTTGAGTCTTACTATGCAGGACTTGGTGGAGATAACTTAAGCTATAAGTATAATAGTAATGCAGATAGAGAGTGGCTTAATAGCTACATTGCCACTATACAAAAGTATAAAATTCCTATCATCGATGTTGAGTATCTTAAAAATCCTCACTCACAAAAGGCTCATAAACTTATAAAAAGAATTCAAGCAAAAAATCTTATTCCCTACATTGCTACAAAAGAGCTCACACATTATGGACTCTCTTCTAAAGAACCTATAAAACGTGAAATTCTTACACTTATAGACGGTACTAACCTTATCAAAAACCTCCAATCAGCACATGAATATGGTGCTTTACCTTTAGAGTATAAGGGCTATATTCAAACATTGTTAGATGTTGATAAACATGACTTACCAACTTCAACACAAATGGAACAGTATGCTGGTATTGTTATTTGGCTCAGACATGCCTACAGCAATCCAGAAAAACTTACTCAATGGATTTTAAATTTACAAAAGCTACATATTAAAGTAGTTTTTGCAGGAGATTTTTACATACAAGATAATGATATGCTCAAAAAACTTGGCATAAATTTCAAAGAAAATAATCTCGCCAAAAAATATAGTGTTAGCTATCAAGATAAAATGATGGCATATGAAGCAGAACCAACACTCCCTCTTATATCTCAAGTTTACACACTTAAAGAGGGTAAAGCCCTCTTTAGTGTAGTAAATGAGAAAGGAGAGCTCTCTACACTCGCAGCTATTACTCCTTGGGGTGGTTATGCCCTTGATGGTGCTTTTATGATAGAGCTTATGGGGGACAATATTTGGACTATAAATCCTTTTGAGTTTTTTAGCACAGCTCTTAGACTTAAAACCCTTCCTGTACCTGATACCACTACAAAAAATGGTAAACGTATGCTCTTTACACATATAGATGGGGATGGTGCTATGAACCGTGCAGAGTGGGATCCTAAACTCTTCTCAGAAGAGGTTATTTACAAAGAGATTCTCAGTAAGTACAAGATTCCACATTCAGTGAGCATAGTTGGTGGAGAGATTGATAGCAATGGTCTTTACCCAAAACTTGCCCCACAACTCCAAAAAATTACACGAGCTATCTACAGACTACCCAATGTAGAAGCAGCAACACATACATTTAGTCATCCTTTCTACTGGGGAAAAATTAAAGATGGTGATTTAAATGCAAAATACCGCCTTAATATCCCAAACTATCATTTTTCATTACTTACAGAGCTCAAAGGCTCACTAGATATTATCAATACTCTCTATCTACCAAAGGGGAAGAAAAAAGCAGATACAATTTTTTGGAGTGGTGACTGTTCCCCTACTGAAGCTGTTTTAGCAGATGCTTATAAAAATAATCTTCTCAATATTAATGGTGGCGATACCTATATTTCTAACACAGATCCATGGCTCTCCTTTGTCGCTCCTATAGGGCTTCAAAGAGGAAAATACTACCAAATATATTCAGGCGAACAGAATGAAAATGTTTATACAAATGAGTGGCATGGACCTTTTTGGGGTTTTAGAAAAGTTACCCAGACCTTTCAACTCACTAACTCACCAAAACGGCTAAAACCAATGGATATCTACTACCATTTCTATTCAGGTTCAAAACGGGCTTCACTCGATGCTTTGAAGTATGTCTTTAACTGGGCACTAAAACAAAATCCATTCCCACTATACACCAGTAAGTATATTCCAATAGCCATGGATTACTATACTATTTCTATGGCTCAAGAGAAAAACTCTTATTTGATAAGTGGTACAAAAAGTATAAAAACTTTGCGTCTAGAAAAAAGCAAAAAGAGCTGTAGCCTTTTAAAGTCTCAAAATGTCTTAGGAACAAATCACTTTGAAAAGCATCAGTACATTCATCTAGGAGAGAAGAAAAATGCATTTATCACTCTCGCCGTGCAAAATAAAAATGATACTATCCCTTATATCATTAGTACAAATGCACAAGTACACACAGATGGATTTAAGAACAAAAGACTCTCACTGGAGCTTAAAAGCTCGATAGCCTTAGAGATAACACTCCATCTACCTAAGAACTGCAAACTCAGTGCACAAGCCTCTCTAAAAATAGAAAAGATCAATAATGAGTACAAAATCTCTTCGAAAAGTAAGCGTAAAGGAGTTATAAATGTCCTTTGCCTCTAATGAAAGAAAACTCGAGAGAAAACAGGTTGTTACCTATAAAGAGATTATTCTTATATTTATTATTTTTACTCTTATACTTATTGTGCTCTACCCCAAAGATCTACTTAAAAAACATATTCTCACAGAGAATTCAAACTATGACCTAAGTATGCTCTATCTAAAAAACATGCTAAAAAACGACCCTACAAATGAGACACTTATGCTCTCTCTTGCGACACAGAGTCTAAGAAGTGGGCGAAAAGATCTAGCTGAAAGACTCTTAGCACTTCTACATAAATCAAAAGACCCACAGATTCTCTATAAGGCATATAGAGAGAGTTACATACTTGAAAAAGAGAACTATTTTTACTTTCTTGCAAAAAAGGAGATAAAACAAAAAAAGAAGTATTTCAATATACTCACAGGACTTTTTAATACCATAAACAAGAAGCACTATTATGCAGATACAGAATATAAATATATGTTCAAAGAGTCTATGTTCTTACGACAGCCTGAGAGAGCCTTTCATTTTACTCTTCTGCGAAAAGAAAATATGAGTATAAAAATTGCACAAATGGAGCAAGTCTATTATCTTGCACTCAAAGAGAATAGTATAGCCTACAGTATGAGAGCAGTTAATTTTGAAATGAGTCATGACAAAAAACACCAGAAAAAATGGCGAAATGCAAAATACTATCTTCTAGCTAAATACTATAGCCGTAATGAAGCTGTAGCCTATATGAAACAAAAAGCCAAAAACACTCGCTTTTGGAGAGGAAAACTTGCAGAGTATTATTTTGCTCATAAAGAGTTTAAAAATAGTGCAGATATTTATATGGAAGAATTTCGTTCGAGTAGTAACTATAAAAAGAGGAAATTCTACTTCAAAAAAGCTATAAATACATTAGCTGCACAAAGAGATAAAAATGCTATTCTCAGACTAGCAAAACAGTATGAACATTATTTTTTTCATGATGAAAGTATGTGTATATACCTCTTAAAAACCTATATTGCCAATGGGAAACCAGCATATGCAGCTGCTCTATCTAAGAAAATTTTACAGAGGAAATACTAATGTATAGGTTACTTATTTTACTTATTTTATCTCCTTTCATCCTTTTATCCAAGTCGCAAGAGAGCTGTTATACTATTCAGCTTATTAGTACAACTGCTTCGCAAAGTGAGCTCATGGAGATTTCTAAACAAACATTTCCTAAGAGCTGTAAAATCATGAAAATATCTTCTACACTTACTGTACGTTGTGGCTGTTATGAGAAAATAAAATATGCAAAAGCTAATTTACACAAATACAATCAAAACTACAAACATGCCTACATCACAACAACATACAAGCACCGTTTTGCAACAGATGCACCGACTCTACATCAGATACAAAAAAACTTACCAAATACAAATGAACTCAAGCTTATGCTTCAATCATTTCTTTATGTAAATGACTTGAAAAATGCTTATAAAACAGCCAAAATTGCTTATGAGCAAAATCCTAATTCCTACTACTGGAACAAGAAAATGGCAGAAATATCTATGTGGAGTGGGCGAAGTAATGAATCCATGAAGTTCTTCATCTTTATGAACAAATATCATTATAATAATAAACTTCAAACAAAGATCATAAACCATGGTCTTGCTACTTACCAGTATGAAGAGATACTTCCACTCATAGAGAATAAAACACGAAGAGATCCAAGTAAAAAAAATATTGATGAAATGATTTATATTCAGAGCCAAGCAGGAGTTCCAGCGAGATCTGCTCTCATACTCAGTAGTATAGCAAAAACACATCCAAAAGATAGTTTCATAATTTTCAAGATGTTAGAGGTCCATTTCGAGATGGGTGCTATGCAAGCAGCACAACAAGACATACAAAGACTCAAAAAAATCTCTTCACAACTTAATGCAAAAGAGGCTGTACTTGTAGCCAACTTCTATTATCTTCATCGAGAATTTTCAAAAGCCTATAGAACTTTACAAAATGCAGACAAAGAAAATGCTTCTGCAAAATTTTATGAGTTCTTAAGTGATTTAGGATGGTATCTTAGAAAATATAAGAGTGCTGCTAATGCCTCACTTAAACTTTATGATAGCAACAAAACAAGGGCTGTAGACTATGAGCGCATACTATATGCTCAAAAAGACAATAACCTTACTTTAGCTTCAAATATTTCTGTAAATGCCTATGAAAAATTTAAGAATGCTTATATATTTTATACTTTTGCTTTTCATGCTCTTGGACTCAAAGAATATGATATCATTCAAGCAACAGTGAATACTTTTGAAAAAAAAGGTTTATCAATTATAAATGATGCACACTTCTGGCTCATTAAAGCAGAACTTTATAAACATTATAAACAGTATAAAAAAGAACAAGATGCTCTTCAAAGAGCACTTGCACTTAGCCCCAATAATCTAAACATTAAACTTAATATATTATATATGCAGCTAGATAACAATCAAGCTAAAAATTTAGAAACTCTACTAAACACTCTGGCAGATAATCCTAGCTTAAATCCCTCTTTTTACTTTCCACTTGCTTCTGGCTACTATAATCTTCAAGATATTAATCGTGCTGCTTACTATCTTGACTTAGTCAAACAAGAAAATCTAAGCATCCAAAAAAGTCTTGCTTTTAAGTTTTTACAAGCAAATATCTACCAAGCACAAAACAATCCTAATGCCTTTAACACAAGCATGAAAGAGATAAAAAAAGAGCTTAAAAAGAGTAAAAAAAAGAATCCTTCTATTGTAAAAAGTGCATCTTATCAAAGAAATTACCTCAATGCTATTTTTGATAGTAGTGCACCAAAAAAGTTTGAACACAAACTTAAAGAGGCTAAAGCCTATCTCAGTAAGAATGAGTACAACACCTTCGCCTATAGTTGGGCCATAAAAAATAGTGCATTAGAAAAAGCAAACAGTATCTACTACAAGGTAGATAAACATGAAATTTGGATGCAGCTTAGTCATGCTATAATAGAGCAAAACCATTCTCAAATAGAAGACCTTATACGAGATTATATCAACCTCAGAAACTGGTCAGACATCTCAGCTCCAGCATATGCTGATGGACAAACTGCCCTTGCTCAGACTATGGCTTACGAAACATTAGCACATAATGATGACTCTCTTGGAGCATATAGCCAGTATTTAAGTCTAGTTCAAGATCGTAGTGAGCTCTTTGACATCAAGACTTCTCACTACATTCATGAACCATTAAAACAGGAGTATGTCAAAATAACTAATCGCACCTATCTCAATGAGAGTTGGTACCTCTATAGTAATTTTGATTTTTACAAAAACGAGTCACTAAACACAAATATACTACTTAGAGTACCAGACAAATCACTACATGCAGGTGCAGGACTCAAATGGATATTTCAGAGAGGATTTGCAGAGCTTGATATACATTATCATAATAGTATGAAGTCTTATATCTCTTACAAACTCTTAGCAGAGTATAGAACAAACCACTACTTTAACACAGGAGTAACCCTCGCTAAAAATATAGAGAGTGATGAGTCTACACAGCTTCTTTTAGGTGGGAAAAAAGATATGCTTGCTGTGAAGCTCACTTATAATATTTTATCTTCAACCATACTTGACACTCACTATGAGTACAATAACTATAGCTCTCAAGATAATGTTGATTTAGGCTCAGGTAACTATATACTCCTGAATCTAGGCTACCAAATCCGTAATGGCTACCCTGATATGCATATTGGTGCCTTTGTTGATGGTTCTATGTATAGTGAAACAAAGGGAAGTCGTGGTGTTATAGATGAGATACAGGGTGTTGGTATCCCTGTTCTTCCTGACAACTTTTACAACATGGGGCTAAACTTCTCTTATGGTATGGCAAACGCCAATATCTATACAAGAGAGTGGAGGCCTTTTATCGAGGTTTCAGGCTTTTACAATAGCTTTATATCAGATTTCAGTTATGGTTTTAATCTTGGTTATGGTGGGAAAGTTTTTGGGCAGGATCACTTAGTAGTAGGAAGTTCTTATTCGAAGTCAAACAACGGTATAGGTGACACTATCTTTGAGCTTTATCTCAAGTACAGCATACTCTATACACACTAAAAATCTTTAGGCCTTATAACCCTCTGGGTTATTTGATTGCCAACGCCAGCTATCTTCACACATCTCATCAACACCAAGT
>WFNM01000096.1 GCA_015488615.1 Sulfurimonas sp. | reverse complement strand
TGGCTATAGAGAGGGGGAAACGCCTGGTCCCATTCCGAACCCAGAAGCTAAGCCCCTCTTCGCTGATAATACTTATCCTTTCAGGATTGGAAATGTAGGTCGTTGCCTAGTTGGTTGTTACTTTTACCTTTTCCCTTTTTTTTATTATTTATTTAATTGCTTTTTGAGCTTTACTCTTGTAAATTTACTTTTTACTAATCACATATATGATATTATTTTATATACTATTTTAGGATGTTATATGAAAGAATATATTAAAGATCAAATCAAAAAATCTTACGAAACTAAACAAAAAATTTATCAAGATGAAGCACTCTTAAACAGAATAGAAGAGGTTGCTAAAAATTGTGTAGCACTCTATAGAGGCGATAAAAAAACTATCTTAGCTGGTAATGGTGGAAGTGCTGCCGATGCACAGCATATTGCCGCTGAACTTGTTGGTCGATATGGCTTTGACCGTCCTTCTATTCCTTCACTATCTCTAACTACAGATACATCGAATCTTACTGCTATTGGAAATGATTATGGATATGATCAAGTTTTTTCTCGCCAACTAGAAGGTATGGGACAAGAGGGAGATATATTTATTGGTATCTCAACTTCTGGTAACTCTGCGAATATAATTAAAGCATTTGAGTCTGCTAAGAAAAAGAATATTATGACAGTCGCCCTTACTGGTCGTGATGGTGGAAAAATGGCTAAAATAGCTGATTTTGCTTTAGTTGTTCCCTCTACATCAACCCCACGGATACAAGAATCACACATTTTAATTGGGCATATTCTTTGTGATATTATTGAAAAAGAGATATTTGGCGATGGTGTGTAAGCTTTGTTCATTCAAAAAGCTCTTTTCTTAGATCGTGACGGTGTTATAAATGTCGAAAAAGATTATCTCTATAAGATAGAAGATTTTGAATTTATTGAAGGTATTTTTGAACTTTGTAAATATTTCTCAGAGAAAGATTACAAGATTATTGTTGTGACTAATCAATCTGGTATTGCTAGAGGTTATTACACTGAAAAAGATTTTCAGGTTTTAACTTTATGGATGACTCAAGAGTTTAAAAATAGAAATATCATTATTGAACATGTATATTATTGTCCTCACCATCCTGAAATTACAGGTAAATGTAGATGTCGTAAGCCAGAAGCTGGGATGCTTTTAAATGCTGCAAAAGATTTTAATATTGATCTAAGTAACTCAATAATTATTGGTGATAAAGAAAGAGATATTCAAGCTGGTATAAATGCGGGTTTAGAAGAAACTTATCTTTTTGATGCATCAAATTCTATCAGTCACTCACAATCAACAAAAATAGTAACTCAGCTAAACGAAATTTGGAAGAAATAAATGCTTATTCTTAATAGTGGTGGCACATTTAACAAAAGATACAATGCAAGACAAGGGACACTTGATGTTCCTTATGATAATCAAGCAATAGAAAAAATATTAGAATCAACTTATGGCGTTTATAAACAGGCTGGTATTGTCTATAAAGATAGTCTTGAAATTACTTCTGAAGATAGAAAGATGATTGCAAATATTATTTCTGAATCAGAAGAGAATGTTTTTATTATTGTGCATGGCACAGATACAATGCACCTAACAGCTGAGTTTTTAAGTGAGGTGTTTGATGATAGAGTAATTATCATCACTGGAGCTATGAAACCTTTTGAAATAGATAATATAGAAGGAACATTAAACCTAGGCATTGCCATTGGTTTTTTGCATGCAGAGCCACGAAATGGTGTGTATATAACAATGAATGGTTTGCTTAGTAGTTGGAATAAAATAGAAAAAAATCGAGCAGAAGGAAAGTTTGAACTTGTCTGAAAAAATAGGATGTACTCATTGTCACTTAGAATTTAGTAAAGATGTAATGATAGTTGATGGTGAACACTACTTCTGTTGTAACGGTTGTCAAGGTGTGTTTCACCTTTTGTCAGATGAAGGCCTCGATAGTTTTTATGATAAAGTTGGAAGTACTAAACTTGCTCCACCAACTGAGCAGTACGAAGACTCATCAAACTTTAATGCTCCTGCTTTTTATGATAAGTTTGTTGAAATAAATGAAGAAGATTTTTATAAAGTCTCTTTAATCATTGAGGGTATTCACTGCTCTGCCTGTATCTGGCTTAATGAAAAAGCACTTCATAAAATGGATGGAGTAATAGATGTAAGCATAAACTTTACTAACAATAAAGCCCATATTATCTGGGCCGATAATGTTGTGAAACTTTCAGAAATAATAGATATGATTCGTGCTATTGGTTATAATGCTTATCCTTATGATGCATCTTTACAAGAAGTGCAGGCCAATAAGGTTCGCAAAGATTATTATCTTCGTATGGCAGTAGCAATATTTGCGACCATGAATGTTATGTGGATTGCAGTTGCTCAATATGCTGGATTTTTTAGTGGGATGAGCCAAAGTATGAAAACTATTCTTAATATTGCAGAGGGTATTCTTGCAACTCCAGTGCTCTTTTATAGTGGATGGATTTTTTTTCGAGGTTCTTATTATGGTATAAAAAATCGAGTTGTTAATATGGATTTGCTTGTGGCAACTGGTGCAAGTTTAACTTATATTTACTCTATTTATATTACTATAATGCAGCATGGAGAAGCTTATTTTGATTCGGTCAGTATGATTATAACTTTTGTTCTCATTGGTAAATTCCTTGAAGTACTTAGTAAAAAAAATGTAGCAGATACCCTTGATATTATTGGCAAGCATCTTCCTAGTGAAGTAAAAGTGTTAGAAAATAATAAAATTACTCTTAAAAAACTAGATAATATTGGAATTGGAAATATTATTATTGTCTCAAGTGGTGAAAAGGTTCTTCTTGATGGACTTATACTTAAGGGATCAGGATCCTTTGATGAGTCAAGTCTTACTGGTGAGAGTGAGCCAATACTCAAAAATGTAGGCGATAAAGTTATAAGTGGTACGACAAGTATTGATGCAGATATACAATTTGAAGCTACAAAAGATTTTGCACATTCAACACTTTCAAATATTGTTTCATTACTAGAGAATGCGATAAATAAAAAGCCTAAAATTGAGCAGTTAGCAAATAGACTCTCTGAACACTTTTCAACAGTAATTTTACTTCTCTCAATTGCAACATTCTTTGTATGGTGGTTCTGGCCTCATAGTTTTGAAGAGTCTCTAATGGTCGCTATTTCGGTTATTGTCATAGCATGTCCATGTGCTTTAGGTCTTGCCACTCCTGTAGCTACATTGGTTGGACTTAATATTGGTTCTAAAAAAGGCATACTTTTTAAAGAAGCGGCACAGTTAGAGACTCTGGCCCAAACTGATATACTTTTAGTTGATAAGACAGGAACCTTAACTGTTGGTAAGCCTGATGTTAGTAGAGAATATAATATATGTGATTATGAAAAAAATATACTTTATTCTTTAGTAAAATGGTCGAATCACCCTATTGCAAAGGGAATAAAACAATTTTTATTAAATCAAAATACTGAACTTAGGGAAGTTCTTTTTGAAGATTATACTCAGTTACCGGCACGTGGAATTAAGGCAATATGTAAAGGTAAACAACTTTTAGGGGGGAATTTAGAACTTCTAAAAGAAAATGGTATAGACTTAAAGATAAAAAGTAATGCCTCTCTTTTCTTTTTCGCAATAGATGGGGAACTTGTGACTTATTTTGAGCTAGAAGACAGTATAAAAGAGGGAGCTACTAGATTAGTAAAAGCACTGAGTAAACGAGGGATTAAGACGGTAATACTTACCGGTGATAATGAAAAAAGTGCTCAGGGTGTAGCGGGTAGTGTTGGCATAAAAGAATTACATCATAGTCTTTCGCCTGAAGATAAGTTAAATTTTGTTATGAACTTACAAAAAGAGGGGAAAAAGGTAGTTATGGTTGGAGATGGAGTGAATGATATACTTGCTCTCGGTGCAGCTGATATTGGTATTGTGATGGGAAGTGGAAGTGATATCTCTGTCGAGGTGAGTGATGTTGTTCTTCTGAACGATTCATTAAATTCGTTACTCTCAGCATTTAAGATATCTGATACAACATTTAAACTTATAAAACAAAACTTTGTTATCTCTTTAGTATATAATGCTATCACCATCCCATTAGCTATGGCTGGATATGTTATACCTCTTATCGCAGCACTTTCTATGAGTTTTAGCTCACTTTTAGTAGTAGGAAATTCTATGCGAATAAAATATAAATGGAATAGGAGTTGAAAAATGAATAATTGGGTGATTGTTATGATGCTAGGTGCATCTCTTTTTTTAGGTGCTATTGCACTTTTTGCTTTTATGTGGGCTGTAAAAAATGGTCAGTTTGATGATGAAGAAAAATTTTTAAACTCAGTACAATTTGATAATGTGGAAGATTTAAATGATGCAGTAGACTTTGAGAGAAAAAAAGAAAAATTAAAGAAAAAGAGCTATAGACCCGAATAGGTCTATAGTGTGTAAGTACTACTTACCGATAGTTTGAGCGAATGCTTCTAAATCTGCATCAGAATATCTTGCAACTTGACCTTTCATAATACCTTTCATTGGCCCACCAAAAGTACCTGCTTTATACCCTTTAAGAGCAGTAGCAATCTCAGCATGAGTCAAATTTGCAACGATTTTAGATTTACCCATAGCATGTTTTTCAAAATTCTTACCATGACAAGCTGCACATGCAGCACCATTTACACCAGCCATTGCAACTGAAGATAGAGTTAACGCTGCTATTGAAGCTAATACGATTTTTTTCATTTTATTTCCTTAAGTTAATGTTTCAAATAGATTATATTATGTTGCATCTTAAATACTTGTTAATGAATTAAAAGGTATCATATTATTTAAATAAACTAGAACAGGTGTGAAGATGAGATACATTAATGATGATTTAATAGAGAAAACAATTTTAATTACAGGTGGAGCTGGTTTTATAGGAAGTAATTTGGCTTTTTACTTTCAAGAAAACCATCCCGATGCTAATGTAGTTATCCTCGATATGTTTAGAAGTGGTGAGACTTTTAGTAACGGTAATCTTAAAAGTTTTGGACACTTTAAAAACTTAATAGGATTTAGTGGAGAAATTATAAGTGGTGATATTAATGACAGAGAGCTACTTTCTCGTTTAGAGAGTGATTATAAGTTTGACTATATCTTTCATGAAGCTGCTATCTCTG
Organism: Sulfurimonas sp.; assembly: GCA_015488615.1. Classification (GTDB taxonomy): domain Bacteria; phylum Campylobacterota; class Campylobacteria; order Campylobacterales; family Sulfurimonadaceae; genus Sulfurimonas. The sequence continues at coordinate 8,672 of WFNM01000096.1, read as the reverse complement.
ATACTACAGTACTTGAGCAGGACTTAATGATAAAGACAAATATAAATGCTTATAAAGATTTGTTAGATTTAGCAGTGGCTCATGATGCAAATATGATTTATGCTTCAAGTGCTGCAACCTATGGAAATGCTGAATCTCCTCAAAGGGTAGGAAGAGAAGCACCAAATAATGTTTATGGTTTCTCAAAACTCTCTATGGATCATCTTTCTCGTGAGTATATGAAAAAGAAGAGTATCTCAATTGTAGGGCTTCGCTACTTTAATGCTTATGGAGCAGGGGAATATTTTAAAAATAGTACTGCTTCTATGGTACTACAATTTGGACATCAGTTACTTGCAGGGAAAAATCCTCGACTTTTTGAAGATAGCGATAAAATTCTTCGTGATTTTATTTACATTGGGGATATTATTCAGGCAAATATCAAAGCTATGCAGCCTAAAGAGAGTGGTATCTATAATGTAGGAACAGGAAAAGCAAGGAGTTTTCAAGATATAGTAGACATCCTACAAAAAGAGTTAGATACAGAGCTTACATGCGAGTATATCCCAAACCCTTTTATAGGCTCTTATCAATTTCATACTGAAGCGGACATCACTACTACAAGAGAAGCTCTTGGATATGAGCCATCTTTTGAGATGGAAGACGGGATAAAAGCTTATGTTGGTGAAATTAAGAGAATCTATGCCACAGAAGTGAAACAATAGATGCAGATTCTTAAAGACTCTAAACCAAATATCTTAGTCTTAGGTGACTTGATGATAGATCATTATCTTTGGGGTTCATGTGAGCGTATTAGTCCGGAAGCACCTGTTCAAGTCGTGGATATAGCTAAAGAGACAACAGTACTTGGTGGGGCAGGAAATGTCATAAATAATCTCAACACATTAGGCGCAAAAGTAAGTGTTGCTAGTGTTATCGGCGATGATGATAATGGTGTAGAACTTCTTAAAATGCTTAAAAATATAGGAGTAGATAGTGAAAATATCATCACTCAAAAGAGTCGTAAAACTTCTAAAAAAAGCCGTGTTATTGCTGTAAGTCAGCAAATAATTCGTTACGATAAAGAGAGCAAGGAAGAGATTACATCTATATCTATAGAGTGTATTATGAATTCACTCAAAAGTAGTATGGCCTCCTATGATATTCTTATACTTTCTGACTATGGAAAAGGGGTACTTACTAGGGAACTCTGTCAAGGTGTGATAGAGCTTGCAAAAAAATATAGTGTCAAGGTACTTGTAGATCCAAAAGGGAGTGACTTTAGTAAGTATAGAGGAGCTTATCTTTTGACTCCAAATAAAAAAGAGGCTATTTTAGCAACTGGTTTAGAGATAGATACTTCTGAAAGTTTAGAACTTGCTCTTAAACAGTTAAAAAAAGAGTGTGAGCTTGGTGTTTCACTTATAACTCTCTCTGAGGATGGTATAGCTATATTAGATGAAGAAGTAGAGATTTTTCCTACAGTTGCTAAAGAGGTTTTTGATGTAACGGGAGCTGGTGATACTGTCATTGCATCTATTGCATTTGCTTTGAGTTGTGAGAAGAGTATTCAAGAGAGTGCTGCATTCGCTAATCTTGCAGCTGGTGTTGTTGTTGGCAAAATAGGGAGTGCTACAGTTACTTTAGAAGAGATAGAAGATTATGAAGCGAGCCTACATAAAAGTACTTCTGATGCTCATATAAAAAGTTTTAATGATATTGATGCTGTTATACAAAGAGCTCGTACAAATGGTAAAAAAATTGTTTTCACAAATGGTTGTTTTGATATTTTACATGTTGGACATGTTAAATACCTACAAATTGCTAAAAGTTTTGGTGATATTTTGATAGTAGGATTAAACTCTGATGCTTCAGTTTCACGTTTAAAAGGTCCATCTCGCCCTGTTAACATAGCGGAGGATAGAGCCTATCTCCTTGCTGCACTAGAAGCAGTTGATTTTGTTGTGCCATTTGAAGATGATACACCCTATGAGCTTATAAAAATGATAGCTCCTGATGTTCTTGTCAAAGGTGGAGACTATGAAGGTAAAACAGTTGTCGGTACAGAATTTGCTTCAGAGTTGAAACTTGTTGACTTTGTAGATGGAAAAAGTACAACAAAAACAATACAAAAGATTCAAGGATCCCTATGCTAAAAAAGATAATGCTGCTTCTGTTCACATCGCTTTCTCTCTTCGCACTGAATACTGCAGAGCTAAATATTAACCAAACAGATTTAGAAGTTGGTTTGAAGTTTGATGTTGGGCAATTTAACAAAAATGTAGAACCACAAACAATGTTTGTAGGTATGAAGATGCTCATTCCTGATACAAATAACTCATCAGATTCAGCTACTTTGACTTCGTTGAATCCGTATTTTGAGGGTAACTTTATGATTATACGACCTGTTGGAGATGCTGGATTGAGCTTAGGTATTGGTTTTAAACTCAACTATACTCAAGTTAATAATAAATCTTTTATGTCTCTACCTATAGGATTTATAGCTTCTTATGAACTTCCATTTCCAGATCTTATACCGATGTTTGTAGAGACTAATGTTTACTATGCACCACAGGTTCTGAGTTTTTTAGATGCTAAAGATTATGTAGAATATAGAATCAACTACAATATGGAAATGATTAAAAATGTACACCTAAAGGTTGGCTATAGAAATATGAACACAAACTATTTCAATATTGGAAGAAAAAACTATAATGCCTCATTTTACCTAGGAGTTATGATAGATTTTTAATCTCTGCTATAACCTCTGTAGCCGTGATATTTTTCATGCATTCGTGATGGCCCAAAGGGCACTCACGTTTCATACACGGACTACACTCCATCTCTTTTCTTATTAGGATACTTTTCGTATTTTTCCATTGCGAAGTCTCTTTGTACTTTGTAGGTCCAAATATAGCTACCGTTGGCACTTGATAGGCTGCTGCTACATGCATAGGACCACTATCGTTTGTGATGAAGAGTGAACATCCTGCAATGTTTGCACAGAGAGACTTTATGTCTGTTTTTCCTGCGATATTTATGAAGTTAGTGACACCCAATTTGATGAGATTATCCTCTATCTCTTTTGCCATCTTTATTTCATTTGGTCCACCAAAGATCAAAATATGATACTCTTCATGATACGCAGATGCAACTGCTGCAAAACGCTCTGGATACCAGCGTTTTGCACTCCCATAAGTTGCTCCTGCATTTATACCAAGAGTGGGTTTTTTAAAACTCTTTGGTTCAATGTAGAGTTTTAGAGGGGGAGGGTTTCCATCATACTCATCGGTGTTTATCATAGCAAGTTCGCTATACTGTTTTACTAAGTGCTGGCTTGTCTTAATCGCTGGAGTGTGTGAGAGTAGAAGTCTTGAGTGCCAAGAAGCACGAGCTACACAAAGTACAGTGTTAGTAAAACGAAGAAGTAGAGTCGAGTGGATCTGGTTCCTAAAACTCACAGCAAGTGAAAATTCACCTAATTCTTTTGCAAGTCTGTAAGTAGCAAGTAGACGAGAAGAGGCTTTTTTCGTCTCATCAATAATAGCTCGCTCACAAAGCGGATGGTATTTGAGTGCTTCGATGCTGGCATAGCTTCCAACAAAGGTAAATCGCGCACTCTTATAGTATTGTGATAAAAGCTCTATTGCAGGGGTTGCCATCACTGCATCGCCAAGCCAGTTTGGGAGAATTATAAGTATCTTCATTGGGTTATTGTACTGCCTCTTTTATGTAAATATATGTAGGCTTTTCTGTAATTTCTAAGGTTTTTGAAGTGAGTGGTCTTCCCTCGCGGTCATAGACTTTAAAAAACTCTTCATTCTGGAGAGTAGTATCTATAAGTGACCAGTGAATTTGCAGGAGCTTATCATTTACTAAACACTGGAGAATATAGTAGTTACGTTTTATGTCGAGGCGTAAAAACTGTGCATTTTCTAAACTCTTAAGCATATACTTAAATGTCTGGAAAGCTATGGATTTTTTTATGCCTTTTCTGTTATCTACAAGCCCATACCCTGGAGCTATAAGCTGATGCCAAGAGACCGAATCAACCTGTTGAGAAGCAAATGCAAAAAGATAATACCGTAACATATAGTTGGCATACTCTTCCTCTGAAACGCACTCTTTTTCACTTGTGGGTGCGAAAGGTGCTGTGCCTTTAAGCGGCCAGTTTACTTCTGTAATATGGATTTTATTGGCTGTTTTTGGAGAGAGCCAAACCATGGTACTTAGCCATGCTATCTTATCTGAGAGTGCGAAACCAAATTGAGTATTTTCAGGTGCACCGCGCCTATCTACATAGAGTAAGCTAGATATACCATCATAACGGTACTTAAAAAAGTTAAAGAGTGTATGAGCCGTAAAATGGTACTCAAAGTCTATAACTCCACTTCCAATAAGTGTGAGTGTAGGAAAGTTCTTTATTTTGAGCTGATATGCCACTTGAAAAAACCGACTATACTCATCAACAGAGAAAAATCCCCACTTAGTACGGTTGATAGTAGAGCCTATTTCATAAATGTTGACACTATTTCCTAATCTTTCAAATATAGTTTTAAGGTCTCTTTTGAGAAGTGATAAATCCTCTACATGCTCTCTATCTTGAAGTAGCTTAAGTGTGATATTCCTCTCTCTATTTTTTTCTATAAAGCTAGCTAACTTCTCTAGGTTCTGCATCTCCCAGAGTTTTAAACGCAGGAGAATATTTTTGACACCTAGTTCGTTAAGAAGTTCAATAGAAGCTTCTGGCTCTCTTTGAAAATCCACACCCAAAGAGATAAATTCCTCTTGTTTGATAGTTTTTCGTTTGACAAAAGGCATAGTTATAAGAGAGAGTGGAAGTACAACTATAGCGGTCACCAAAGTTTTCACAAGTGATGGAAACTGGCGTTTACGCATCATCTTTTTGTACTCTCTATTTTTAAGTAGTGCTGGTTGGTCGGAATAGTTATCCCAGTTAAAAGGTTCTTTCATAAGTGCAATTATAGCCATTTTCAGGTAAAATAAATCAACAAAAAAGCAATGGATAGTGCAAATGAATATATTAGTAGTTCGAAATGATAAACTCGGTGACTTTATAACAGCACTTCCTGCTATATATCTACTCAAACAGCATAATCGTGCGAATAAAATAGTTGTGTGCATAGCTCCACTAAATGTTGCACTTGCAAAAAGTTGTGATTTTATAGATGAAATTATAGTAGATAGAGCACAAGAGTCGGTTTTTTGGCTCGCTTCAAAAATAAAAGAACAAAATATAGATGCTTCTGTCACACTCTTTTCAAATACACGAGTAGCGTTTGCTCAGTATCTGGCTCGAATTCCTAAAACGATAGCACCTGCTACAAAAATAGCACAGATATTTTATACAGATAGAATCAAGCAAAGACGTAGTGAAGTAAGGATGGCAGAGTTTGAGTATAACATAGAACTTGCGAAAGAACTTTTCCCTACGATGGAGACTACTTACCCTCAGCCACTTCTGGCGTTTGAAGATGCAAAAAAAGTCTATGATGTTTTTCGCATAAACAATGATATAGAAAAAGAGATAGTAGTTTTTCATGTAGGCTTTGGTGGTTCTAGTGATGCTAATCTCACACTCGATGAGTATGAAAATCTTATCCGCAACCTTTTGTTACAGAAAAAATACCAAGTAATGATGAGTTTTGGACCTGATGAAAAAGAGCTTTATGAAGCTATGCAGCAAAGATTTGCAGGTGAAGATATTGTCTTTTATCTCTCTTTGGATGGGCTTGTTTACTTTGCAAAGCTCATTAGTCAATGCAGACTTTTTGTGAGTACTTCCACTGGAACTTATCATCTTGCTTCTTTAGTAGGGACTCCGACTCTGACATTTTTTGCAGATTCACTTTTTGCGAGTGCAAAGAGGTGGAAAGCGGTAGGGGATGAAAAACTACAGCAACACTATATGTTGCCAGCAGCAGGGGAGAAACGCGAGAGTATGCTCAAAGAGATTAGACTCTCTCTTTTGCATCTTGATTAAGTTCATAGAGTTTTATGTATTTGTAGAAATTTGTCGCCATGTGGGAAAAGGCAATAACTAATCCTGCATAGCCATCAAGAAACCCGCGTTTAAAGATGTAAGTTTTTGTAAACGAGAAGAGAGCATTAAAGAATGCTTTTGAGGGAGAAGAGCTTTTTTTACCCTTGTTGTCTTCTGCAAAGATGCTAGAGTATCTATCTAGTTTTACTATAAAGTCGCTAATAGTTGCATAGGGGTAGTGCTTCACACTTCCTTGTAGCATCTCAGTTGCAAATGTATCTGTCATAATCTTCTCATGAACTTGTTTATCAGTAAATCGTGTTACACAACGGTTATATAAACGCGGGATGATGTCATCTCCCCAACAGTGTTTAATCTCCTGTTTTTTATAATAGTTTGTTCGCAATATAGAGTAGATAGTCTGTTTGTTTAGTTGAAGTGTAGCTAGATTTTGAATGAACGTAGGGGAAAGCACTTCATCCGCATCGAGGGAGAGTATCCACTCATTTTTGGCATACTGGGCAGCTCTATTTTTTGTAGGGCCGAAGCCTAAAAAATCTCCTTGGATAAGCTTTACATTGGAAAAACTATTTGCTATTGCATCACTTCTGTCTGTTGAGTTATTGCTATAGAGTACAACATCCTCAAAAAATTCTAAAGCTTTTAGAACTGGTTGAAGAGTTGCTTCTGCATTTTTGACAATCATAACACAGGAGATATGGGCTATTTTAGTCATTGACTGGTTTTCCCTTGAGTCTCTTTTTGAAGTTCTTTACTCTCTTGTTTTTGTTGGAGTAGTGGAGAACTTTTTTTGTAAAAGACTCGCTGCAGGTATAGTGTTTTACATATTCATCAGCCATTATTTCAAGTATCTCATCATGTGCCCAGAGCTTAGAGAAGTTTTCTGCACGTAAATCTTCAGAGAGTTCTAAAAACTTCATACGGTTGATGTCTACTATTTTAAATACAAGAGCATCATTCTCGCGTTTAATAAGAATATTCCCCGGTGAGTAGTCATCATGAAAGATACCTGCATTGTGTAGCTCTAGTGTAAAGCGAGCAAAGGCACGAAAGATTTCTTCTTTGTCAGGAAAGTCTGCATCCAGAAGAGGTTCTCTAATGGTAAAGTCATATTTAAACTCCTCACTCACAAAATAACTCTCGTTAAGAAGTCCATATTTGTAAAACTCTATGTAGCCAATAGGATCAGGAGTGAACTCACCAATCTTTACAGAGTACTCATAGGACTTTTTTGCCTTTGAAGAGCGAAAAAATGTGTAAGCGATTTTGTTGATGATATTGGGTACTTTAAAAGATTTTACTACTGTTGAGGTGTTTTCATAAGAGATGATTTTGAGTTCATTTCTTGCTTTGTGGATGCTTGAATCTTCAGATGAAAAATAATTCTGTATTTTTGTTAAAAATGTTGCGAATGAAGAATATTTTTTATTTAAGGTGTAGTTCATTTCTATCTCATGATTAATTTTGTATAATAATAATAATTATACTGTAAAAGGGATTATGTTGAAGTTAAATTTTAGAAGTGGTAGTGCTTTTGCTTCAAAAAAAGCACAAGAATATTTAAAAAATAAAAAACCAGAAGATATAAAAGCAATAGTAGTTATTCGTCATGCAGCTATAGGAGACTTTATGAATATTCGTCCTTTTCTGATAGAACTTCGTAAATTTTTTCCAAATGCTAAAATAACATTAAGTGTAATAAAACATTATATGTATGGAATACCATATGATTTAATTGATGAACTACATATAATGTCTAGATATAAAGAAGATGGTTCTAAAACAAATCTTATAACTCGTTTGCAAGAAGCAAAAACACTTGCTCCACAAGATATTTTATTTGATTTAACTGATAGTACAATAACACTGCTATTGACAATTGTTGCTAAAGTAAAGTTAAAGATTGGATATCCATATAGAGGATTAAGACGATTTTTTTATGATATCGCAACATTGAGAAGTGACTTTGTTGTCGAGGCTCTATCTGTTTTGCATATGTTGAATATATTAGGTGCTAAAACAGAATTTCCACTCTCTTATGGACTTGAAGAGAAATATCCAAAGAGAGAAGTGAAAAAAAGAGTTATATATTTTGCAGGTGCTTCTATCAAAATGAAATGTTGGGAAGAAGAGAAGTATGCAAAGCTTATAGAAAAAATGTCAATAGAATATTCTGAATATGAACATGTTATTTTACAAGGCATAGGTGATGATGAAAAGTTTTTAGGTATATATGAAGATCTTCAAGACAGAGATAATGTCACTCTCCAAGAAACAATACCTTTAGATGATGTTATGAGCTTGATGGCAAATAGTAAATGTCTTATTTCAAATGATACAGGTATTAGAAATATGGGGATTGCTTTGGAAATACCAACAGTAGGGATATTTTTTCGGATACCACCTTTTAGGTATTGGCCTCGAGAAAATATTCATGATTGTGTTTTTAACATAGAATACAACTCTCCAAATGTAGAAGATGTTTATAATGCTAGTAAAAATTTGATAGATAAACTCTATGAAAAATAAAAATGTTTTAGAACTTTGTCTTGCTCATGGGCTTGGTGGTTTGGAGATGTATGTCTCAAGCTGTTATGAAGAGTTTTCAAAAAAAACAGTCTGTAAAGTTGTTGTAAGTCCTGAGAGCAAGCTTGATAAGTACTTAGAT
>WFNM01000095.1 GCA_015488615.1 Sulfurimonas sp. | reverse complement strand
CAAGTGACTACTTCAAGACTATTACAGCGAAGATAAATCTTATGAAGTCTGTAGAGGATAAAATTTCAGCAGAATTACTAGAAAATATAGATAAACATATGAGTGAAAATAAAACAGCACTTATTGAGTTGTTGATTTTAAATATTACCATCGTTACTCTCTTACTTATTATGGGAATAATAGTGGTAATTGGGATCGCTAGAGTAGTTACGAGTCTTCAAAACCATATGCAAAAAATAGCCCAAACAAAAGATCTTAGACTTGTTTGCAAAATGGAGTCTAAGGATGAGCTAGGACAAATCGCTAAAGGACTCAATACTCTCATAGCAACTACTCATGCACTTGTTGCCGATGCGAAGAACTCCTCAAGTGAAAATGCTTCCATAGCACATGAACTCTCCACTACTGCCATCGGTGTAGGAAAGAATGTCGAACAGTCTGTAGGCGTGGTAAATGCAGCAAACGAAAAAGCAGCAAACATTAAAACAGATATGGCAAGTTCTGTCCGTGAAGCACAATCTTCTAAAGAGGATATTATTCGAGCAAATGTAAATCTTGAAGAGGCAAGAACGGGGGTCATAAAGCTCACTCACAATGTTCAAGAAAGTGCCGAGAAAGAGAGTGAACTCGCAGAGCAGATGGAGAGACTCTCTAGCGAAGCAACTCAGGTAAAAGAAGTGCTTGATGTTATCTCAGACATCGCTGACCAGACAAACCTCTTAGCACTAAACGCAGCCATAGAAGCAGCTCGTGCAGGGGAACATGGACGTGGTTTCGCCGTAGTTGCTGATGAGGTACGTAAACTTGCAGAACGCACACAAAAGTCTCTTACAGAGATAAACGCGACTATAAATGTCATCGTCCAGTCTGTAACAGATGCTTCAGGAAGCATGAGTGCAAACGCAAAAGATATCCAAGCACTTGCTAGTGTCTCTAGCGAGGTAGAAGAGAAGATAAACGAAACAGTAGCCCTTGTCAACGAAGCAGTAAGTGCGACTGATAAAACAGTGGAGAGCTTTGAAGTCTCAGGTCGTAGTGTAGAAGCTATAGCCTCACAAGTAAACGAAATAAATGAACTCTCTTCACAAAACGCGAGAAATGTTGAAGAGATAGCAGCTGCCGCAGAGCATCTCAACTCCATGACAGATAACCTCCATACACAGCTTGAAACTTTTAAAACAAACTAAGATCTTACTCATAGGAGCCTCAACAGGAGGTCCCTCTGAGATAGAAAAAATCATCAATTCCCTTCCTTTACTACAAAATACACTTGTCCTTATAGCCCAGCATATGCCCAAACTTTTTTTAGAAAACTTTGCAAAAACACTGCAGAGAAAAAGTGCTAATGCTCTTGTCAGCTCTCTTGAAAATAGAGTTCTTCAAGAAGGAAATATCTATCTTTGTGAAGAGTCTATAGTCGTGGATGCAAAGAGCTTGGTGTTTAAAAAGCCAAGAGAAAAAGGCTTTTATAACCCAGATATAGAGATACTCTTTAACTCTTTTGTGGCTTTAGCCAGAGAGTATGAACTGATGGCAGTTATCTTAACAGGCATAGGAACTGATGGCTCAAAAGCAGCACTCAGCTTAAGCCAAGAGGGTGCAAGAGTTTTAACAGAAGATGCTGAGCATAGCATAGTAGATGGGATGCCAAGTGCAGTACGAAAAAATGTACCAAACGCCGAGTCATACTCACTAGATAAAATCATAGAAGAGATAGGAGAGTTTTGTGTTTAGTTTTTTTAAGAAGAAAAAGCCTCAAGAGCCAGAAGAAGGAGTAAAAAATAGAGTCTATGACTATGAAGATGTCACACCCCTTATGTACTACTTCGAGCAAGAGACAGGCATCACCTTTGGGCAGCAAAAAAATATCCTCAAAAGTAAGCTGACACTCTTTTGTAAAACTAATGATATATACTCCTTTACAACTCTTCTCAACTCTACAAAAAGTGATGCTAAGATGAAGCAAGAACTCATGAACCTGCTTACAACAAATGAGACCTATTTTTACAGAGAGTTCTCTCAGATACGCTCAGTAGTAGAGCATGTGCAAAAAAGAGCAAGCTCTGCACCCATAAAAATACTCTGTGCTCCATGTGCCACAGGTGAAGAGCCTTACTCCATAGCCATCGCCCTTTTTGAAGCGGGTGTTGGTGTAGAGTTTAGCATCACAGGTATAGACATCAACTCCGAAGCTCTGCAAAAAGCCAAAGAAGCAAGCTATAGCAAAAGACATATGGGAAGTATGGATGAGAGACTTGTGCAGAGATACTTCAAGCTAGAAGATACGCAGTATAAACTGAGTGAAAAAGTAAAACAAAGAGTCAGTTTCGAGCAGAAAAATATTTTCGAGAGCGAGTTTACAGCCCTAGGAAAGTTTGACTATGTCTTCTCAAGAAACATGCTCATCTACTTCGACAAAGCGACAAAACTCAAAGCAAAAAGCATCCTAGAGAGTATGCAAAACGATCCTAGTGTAGGTGTGTTCTTTGGGCATGCTGATCTGTTTTGAGTTGAGACTAGCTCTTTACATAAGTAATAAGAAATAGTATAATATATACAATGATAATAATAGGATAATAAATATGTTAACAATAAGCTCAAGTGCAATAGTCAAAAAGCCCTCTTATGTTACAAGACCAACAGAAATGACTTTTGTTGAGGATGCTAAACAGCATATTATTAAAAGTGTCATTCTCCCTTATGAACTCTATCAGAGAGTACGGGAAACTATTGAAGATGAAGTTTATCTTATGAACAACAAAAAGGCTCTCTCCTCTGAAGCTCAAGAAGAGTTCAGTGAGATAGAGTCTGTCTGCGAAGATATAAACTAATGAAAAGAGGCGACATCTATCTTGTTAACTTCGGTAAAAAATACAATAGCGAGTTTGGAAAAGTACGACCAGCACTTATCATTCAAAATGATGTTGCCAATAGAAATATTGACAAAGTATTTTTCAAGGGTGTCACGCTAATCCCTCTCTCTACAGCACTCAGTGGTGGAGATCTTCGTGTACTTTTAGCTAAACGCGACCAGCTAGAAAAAGAGAGTGAAGTCTGTGTCAATGAGTTATGTACTTTAGACTTAAGCCGTATCTATTTAGAGCAGAGATTAACAACTCTTACAGAAAGTGAACTCAAAGAGTTAGAATTTAAACTACAAAAACATTTAGGTTTTAGGGTATAATAAAGAAAACTAAGGAGTGAAAATGCAAATAGCAGTAAATATTCAAAATGAAACCATTGCCCAAAAAGTTTTATGGATGCTTGAGCATTTCCGAAATGATGGTGTAGAAATTATTAAACTTGATACAGAAGATACTGATGTTATCCATAATTTTAAAGATGGATTACAAGAGATCCAACTTGTAAAAGAAGGAAAGTTAGCTTCAAGACCCATTCAAGATTTTTTAGATGAACTTTAACATTGAGACAATTCCTCGATTTGAAAAAGATGTTAAAAAGTTAAAGAAGATTATTCAAGAAGAGATAGGAACTCATTAAGAGATGAAAAACAAAAAATTACTCACTTTACTCCTACTGTTCATGATGAGCTTTCAAGTTGTGCATGCCTATGCCATAGATATGCTTGACACTCATGAGTGCAATGTAGATGAGTATGTAGAAGAATTTTCTCAGCCTATTAGCCATGATGTAAGTGATGATATTTGTAATCTTCACTCCTCTTTTCACATTGTTTTTTTAGTACCAGAGACAATACTTTTTCCACTAAACACAGACTCCCCTGAGTCTCCACAAACCTTCATCAAGTCCTACGACTATGATGCCCAAAAAACTTTTTTAATACCTCCAATACACGCTTAACTAACACCTCACCTATATCTATGCCCATTTTTTGGTGCTCCAGATAACAATTTCTATACAAAATATTATTATAAAAAGGATGAACTATGTTTCAAAACATACTTCTCTCATCACTGCTTTGTGCTTCATTGTACGGAGTAGATTTTGAGACATTTTTAGCAGATTCTTTAGAAAAGAGTCCGCTACTGAAAACTAATGCTTTGAGTCTCAAACAAGCCGAGCAAAATGCAGAGTTGACAACTCGCTATGCAAACCCGACACTTTCACTAGGGGCTTCGAACTTCTCTCCAGATGTGGGAGATAGTGAGATAGGTTACCGTGCTGGCATCTCTCAGCCTATCCGTTTATGGGGAGTTTCAGGCTCCCTCGAAACTTTAGCCAATGCACAAAAAGAACAAACACAGGCAAGTGTGAAACTCTCTCGTGCGAACTTTATCTTGCAACTCTCTTCTTTGTATGCCGAGTATAAGCGAGCAGTCTTAGCCCAAGCACTTGCTTCAGAAGAGCTTGAAATAGCCAAACATATAGCAAACATCTCAAATGAACGTTATAAAAATGGAACTATCGCTCGTGTGAAGTCTATTCAAGCCTCTTTAGATGAGAAGAGAGTGGAGAACTTTTTAGCAGAGGCTAGAGTGAGAAAAACTTCGGCTTACTATAGACTCATGGGTTTTAGAGGGCTCAATGAAGAGGTCGAGATAGATAGCGACTATAACTTCAAACTCTCTACTAAAAATGACACAACAAATAATGCTCAGATAGAGTTCTCTAAAGCAAGTGTGAAAAGTGCCTCAGCAAACGCCGAGTTAAACGCCAACAAGCTAGAGTGGATAAATCTCAATGCAGAGTTTGAACAAGAACCAGACCAAAGTATAGCCCGTGTGAGTGTGGATATTCCTCTTGTTATCTTTAACACAAAGAGCCAAGAGAAACAAATAGCAAAGTTAGAGTCCAAAAAGGCTGAGTTTGTGACTGAAAACATAAGTCAGCAGATGGCGTTTAGACTTCGTGAACTTAACAACTCCATAGAGACACTTACTCAGGTTGAAAAAACTTCAAAAGAGTTACTAGCCCAACAAGAAGAGCTTTTAAGTATGTATGAAGAAGGCTATAAGATAGCAAATATTGATCTTATAGAACTCCAAACCATCAAAAATCAGCTCATAGAGACAAAAGAAAATCTTTTAAAAATCACACTCAAAAAAGAGTTAAACATCATAGAACATAATTATTTAACAGGATCATATAATGAATAAGTTATTACTAACAGCACTAACACTCACAGCAAGCCTTTTTGCTACAGATATACCAGAGGCAAAGGTGCAGATGCACAAATTTAATAAGTCTGTGGAGTTAAATGCACAAGTCATTCAACTCTCAAATGCACAGCAATCTATCACTTCACTTGTAGCTGGACACTTAGAAAAGTACTATGTAAAACCGGCACAAAAAGTAAAACAGGGACAAAAAATAGCACTTATCGAGTCTATCGTTGTCTCAAAAATGTCAGCAGATTACATAGCACTCAAAAAGCAGTTAAATGCAGCAGAAAAAAACTATAAGTCGGTGGAAAATCTCTACAAGAAGGGTATGACTTCTATGCAGGAGTTAAATAACCAAGAGATTAAACGTAGTAAGATAAATGCACAACTTACAGCCCTAGAATCACAACTAGAGACTTTAGGAATAAATGTAGACAAACTTACAAAAGCAACGCCAAACTTTGTACTCTACGCCCACAGTGGAGGAACAGTCTCAAGACTGCTCAAACCTCTTCACTCCTCTGTTAGTGTTAGTGAACCTGTTTTAACCATAGTAAAAAAACAGGCATATTACATCAAGTCTTACTTGCCACTTGAGTATGCTACAAAGGTAAAACTAGGTGATAAGATAGTTGTAGAGTATGCTGGAGAGAACATCATCACTCACATCACTCAGATACTTCCAAAGATAGATGAGACAACACAAAGAGTACAGGTACTCTCAAGTGTAGATGAAAAAGTCAATGATCTATTTCTTAACACTTATCTTGAGTCAACACTCTATTTTGGAGATGCAAAAGAGTATACCGCTGTGAAAAAATCAGCACTTAGCTTTTTTAATAACGAGTGGGTTGTGTTTGTGCCTAAAGAGGCTGAAAAAGATGAAGTTCCTTACACACTTGTAGTGGTTAAAATCATCACAGAAGATGAGAGCTATGTGGCTATCGAGGGTCTAAACTTAGGTGAAGAGTATGTGAGTGCTAAGAGTTATTATGTAAAATCAGCGCTCCTTAAAGACTCTCTTGGCGATGGTGACTAAGTATGTTAGCAAAACTCATAGAGCTTTCGCTCAAGTATAAAATCTTAGTATTAGTCCTTTTTGTAGCTATTTCTGCTTTTGGATTTAAAGCATATCAAGATATTCCAGTAGATGCCTTTCCAGATATAACGCCAAAACAGGTTGTTATTTTTACTGAAAGTCCTGGAAACTCTGCTGAAGATATAGAGAAGTTAGTGACTTACCCTATAGAGTCAGCCCTTTCTGGTATGGCGGGGGTGAAGCTCATTCTCTCTAACTCTATTTTTGGTTTGTCTTATGTGAGTGTTTTTTTCAAGGACGATATGGACATCTACTTTCTTCGTCAGTTAGTGAGTGAGCGTCTTACTTCCATAAATATTCCACAGGGTTGGGGACATCCCGTTCTTGGTCCAAACTCAACAGGTTTAGGACAAGTCTTTTGGTATGAGATTCACGATAGCACAGGTAAATATACTCTTAGTCAGCTCAAAGAGATGCAGCAGTATATCGTTACACCTCTATTTAAAAGTGTGAGTGGTGTTGAAGAAGTTGTAGGCTGGGGTGGTTATGAAAAGCAGTATAATGTACTTATAGATACAAAAAAATTGCAAGATTTTTCTATTACCTATGATGATATTGTTCGAGCTTTACAAAAATCAAACCAAGCAGCGGGAGGTCAGTACCTAGAGTTTAACCGTGAACAGTATCTTATCCGCGGGGCAGGTTTGTATAAAACTCTTGATGATATACGAAACACTGTGGTCAAACCAAGCAAGGGACAGGCTGTTACTATTGGCGATGTCGCTACAGTAGAGGAGGCGGTAGCTCCACGTTTTGGTGCAGTGAGCATTGATGGGAAAGAAGCTGTCATGGGTATGGTTTTACAAAGAAGTGCTACAAATGCTGCCAAGGTTGTTGCACGAGTAAAAGCGAAGATAAAAACAGTAGATGCTGCATTGCCAAAGGGTGTGAGTATCCATACTATTTATGATAGAACAGAGATAACACATAAGGCAGTAGGTACTATGACAGAGGCTCTAACGACAGGAATCATCCTTGTTTCTATAGTTTTGTTTCTTTTTCTTTTTGAGCTGCGTTCCGCATTTATTGTTATTTTATCTCTGCCTGTATCTCTGCTTATTGCTTTTTTACTGATGCAACATTATGACATCAGTGCAAATCTTATGAGTCTGAGTGGACTTGCCATTGCGGTTGGAATGATAGTTGATGGCACAGTCGTGATGGTAGAAAATAGTTTTAGAAAACTCCATGATGAACCAGATGCTCCTAAACTCCAGATTGTGAGTGATGCGGCAAAAGAGGTTGCAAGCCCTATTACATTTGCTATTTTAATCATTGCTGCTGTTTTTATACCTCTTTTAAGTCTTGGCGGCTTGGCAGGAAAACTCTATGCACCGATGGCAATAAACATCATCTTTGTTATGCTAGGTTCACTTCTTGTTGCTCTTGTTTTAGTCCCTGTACTTATTTTACTTCTTCTAAAACCAGCAGGAGAAAGTGAAAATGTTCTTATGCGAGCTATTAAAAAAGTCTATACTCCTGTTCTCATTTATGCACTTGATAATGGAAAAAAGATCTTAATAGCCGTGAGTGTTGTGTTTGTTGTATTAGCTTATGTATTATCACAACAGGGACGGGAGTTTATGCCAACACTTAATGAAGAGTCTATTATGTATAGGGTTATAGCTATTCCGGGAACGGCATTAAGCCAGTCGAATGCTACAGCCAAGAAGATAGAGAAATACATACTCAAAAAGTACCCCCAAAGAGTATCTTCTGTTTTATCTATGATAGGAAGAAGTGAAAAAGGAGAGACTGCACAGCCCAACTATATGGAGATTTTGCTTACTCTTAATCATAAAAATATCAAAGATTTACCTGCTCTTACTACTGAGATGAGTGAAGACTTAGAACATAAGTTTACCTTTGTGCAGTTTGTACCCACACAACCCATTGCTATGAGAATAGAGGAGTTGCTTGAGGGTGTCAAAGCAGAACTAGCCATAAAAATTTACGGAGATGAGCAAAAAACTTTAGATGCTATCTCTAAAGATATTCAAAACACCATTAAAAATGTAGATGGTTTGGAGATGATGCAGATTGAAACACAATTAGGTCAGGCACAGATCCAAATCACACCAAACTACCTTGCTCTCGCTCGTTATGGGATAAGTGTTGATGAGGTTATGGATGTAATTCGTTATGGAATAGGTGAGAGTGGTGTGACTCAAAAACTTGAGGGTATTCGTAGTTTTGCTATTGTCCCTAAGATAAAAGGTGCAAAAAAAGATATAGAATCGATTAAAAATGTCACACTTCGTGCTAAAAATGGAACTATTGTAACTCTAGCTGAAATTTGTGACATCAGTATAAAACAGGGTGCTTCGTTTATAAAACGAGAAAATTTGAGCCGCTATATGGTACTCTCTATGGATGTGGAAGGTAGAGATATGGCATCTTTTGTAAAAGAAGCAGATGCACTCATAAAGGAAAAAGTTTCTATGCCAACAGGTTATTACATTAGCTGGGCAGGAAGTTTTAAAAATATGAATGAGGCGACACAAAGACTTATGCTAATTATCCCTATTACTATACTTCTTGTGCTCTTACTCCTTTATACAGCATTTAATTCT
>WFNM01000094.1 GCA_015488615.1 Sulfurimonas sp. | reverse complement strand
TGACTCAACTCCTGCTCATTTTTTTAGACCTCTTCTTTTTTTAGGATTTTTAAAGATAAGTAGTGCAAAAGTCTTAGAACTCACACTTGAGGGTGATAAGTTTTTATATTTTTATGAACAAGCTGATTTTGTTAAATGTAAGAAATATATCCTAAACCAGTTGGATAACTCAACATATCCGAGTCTTGCTACAAAAGATATAAAGCTACAACTTTTCCCTTTTAGAATCCTGTTTAAACTTCTACTGAGCGAAAGAGAAAATGGTCTCTCTAAAGAGTTCATAAAAGAACAGCTCATTTATCTGAAAAACTATGATGATATAGTGCTTTATGAGAAGAGCAGAGATTTAGAGAAGATAGCAAAGAAAAAAGAGTATGATAAGTTTTATACTTGGGTAGTAAACTCTCTTGTAAACATAGAAATTCTTCAAAAGAAAAATGGCAACTACTTTATCTCTGAGGATATCTACTTAAATGTAGAAGAGTTGTATAAAAATCTCTCATTTGAATCTCTATTTTTTAATGATGAAACACTACTGTGTCAGCTTGATGGCAAAACTGCACATGAACGCTACAAACGCGATGCGAGGCTTATCACTGAGGCGAAGGCGAGAGATAATTACACTTGTCAGATAGATGCAAGACATACAACATTTCTCTCAAAAGGTGTCAACTATGTTGAAGGGCATCATGTCGTACCGATGTTTCAACAGAAAAATTTTACTTTTAATCTTGATGATGTAGAGAACATTACCTCTCTCTGTCCCAGCTGTCATAGAGAGATGCACTCTAGTGATGATAAGAGTGGCATTTTGAGTAAAATCTATAGAGTTAATCTAGTATTCATGTCAAAAAATAGTATTTCGCTAGACGAATTAAATAAAATGTACTTTTGCATATAAAAGGAAAAATAGAATGATATTAAGTATAGAAAGCTCTTGCGATGATAGTGCTATCGCTATAACAGAGATCGCAACAAACAAGCTACTTTTTCACAAAAAGATAAGTCAAGAGATAGAGCATAGTGTGTATGGTGGGGTAGTTCCTGAACTTGCGGCACGTTTACATGCTGAAGCACTTCCAAAAATACTTGAGCAGGTTGAAGAGTATTTTCCTAAGATCAAAGCAGTTGCAGTAACTTCTACACCAGGTTTGGCTGTTACTCTTGTTGAGGGTGTGACTATGGCGAAGGCTGTTGCCGTGGCATTAGATATTCCTATCATTGGAGTAAACCACTTAATCGGGCATATCTACTCACTCTTCATAGAAAAAGAGACTATCTTCCCGATGACAGTTTTACTCGTTTCAGGTGGACATACTCAAGTGATGGAAGTCAAAAGCCTCACAGAGATAGAGACAGTGGCTAAGAGTATGGATGATAGTTTTGGAGAGAGTTTTGATAAGGTTGCCAAAATGATGGGACTTGGGTATCCCGGAGGTCCAGCCATTCAGGAACTTGCACAAAATGGCGATAGACTTAAGCATAACTTCACCGTTCCTCTGCATCAGTCTCCTCTCATCGCGTTTAGCTACTCAGGATTGAAAAATGCTGTGCGTTTAGCAGTACTTGAAGAGGAGAAAAAAGAAAAACCTAACTTTCAAGACATCGCTGCTTCATTTGAGCATATTGCTACAAAACACTTGACTATGAAACTTAAGAAGTACTTTAAAACTGTTCGCCCTAGAACTTTTGCTATAGTTGGTGGAGCATCTGCAAATCTTTATCTTCGGGAACAGATAGAAGAGTTGTTACTTCCTTACTCAGCAGAACTTTTACTCAGTGAACTCAAATACTGCTCAGATAATGCAGCAATGATAGGTCGAGTAGGGGTAGATATGTATAAGCAGGGGATGTTTAGCACTCTTGAGGAATTAGATATAGCTCCAAGAAGTGTTCTTTAAAACTTAATTAAACCTTAAGCTGAAACACTTCATTGGAAAATAAGAGTTGTGTTATACCTTTTTAACTAAACTTCTCTCAACAAAACGCATTAGCGTTAAAATTAAACACAAGGAGCCAAAATGGCAACTACAAAATTTAAAGGTACAGACGTAGAATTATTAGGAAATGAAGTAAATGTTGGAGACAAAGCACCAGCAATTACTGTTGTAAACTCAGACGGTTTAGGTGACGTAACAGTTGGTGGAGCGCAAGGGCATAAGCAACTTATCATCGTTGTTCCTTCTTTAGACACAGGTGTATGTGCTACTGAAACTCGTAACTTCAATGCAAAAGCATCTTCTTTAGACGGTGTTAAGCCAACTATCGTTTCTCTTGACCTTCCATTTGCTGCTGGTCGTTTTTGTTCAACTGAAGGAATTAACGATTTAACTGTTACTTCTGACTTCCGTAACAAAGATTTCGCAAATGCTTATGGTGTTTTACTTGGTGGATCAGTTTTAGCTGGTGTTACTTGTAGAGCAATCTTCGCAGTAAACGAAGAGGGAATTGTAACTTACAAAGAGATCGTTCCTGAGATCACTGAAGAGCCTAACTACGACGCTGCAATCGCTGCAGTTAGCTAGAGAGTACTTCTCTTTTACCAGTTAAAACTGGTGTTACAGTCGTAACACCGACTTTAGTCGGTAACTCTTGCTACACCTTATTTGAGGTGTAGCATCTTCTTTTTAACTTCTAACTTTTACCCCTCAAAATCACTTAAGAATTCAAATACATTTACTCTGATATAATACAGTTATTATTAATGGAGAAAAAAATGAAAAAATTATTATCAACTCTTGCTTGTGGTGCAGTTTTAGCAACTACAGCAAGTGCAGACTTCGCTCGTGTAGAGATGGGTGCGGGTGCTTGGATGCAATCACCTAAAGGATATATAAAATTAAGTGATGGTTCTGGTGCATTAAATCTAAATGGTAAATATGTCAGTGATGAAATAGGAGCTACAGATATGTATGTTTGGGCTTTAGTCAAACAACCTCTTCCTATTATTCCAAACTTAAGATTAGAGTATGTAACAGTTACAGATGAGGGACAGACGACAGGATCAGTTGGTGGTATATCACTCAATGGTATTTCAGCACATACAACAATTGATACTAAACAGTTTGATATAGTACCCTATTATAATATCTTAGATAATACTTTTTGGACTACGATTGACTTAGGATTAGATGTGAAGGTTATTCAGACAGATTCTAATGTAGCAACAGTCTCTAGTCCAATTTCTGGTGTAAGTTTTCCTGGATACAGCTCTTCAGATACTACTGTTGTTCCACTGCTTTATGTAAGAACTCGTGTTGAAGTTCCTTTTACTGGTATAGGTTTTGAGGCAGATGCCAAAGCTATCACTGATGGAACTAACACTATGTACGATGTACGAGGAAAAGTAGACTATACATTTGATATTACTCCTATCATTCAACCAGCTCTTGAGCTAGGGTACCGTGTACAGCAAATTACAGTTGATGATGGTGCTAACCAAGTTAATTTAAACTATGCTGGTGCTTATGCAGGTTTAATGCTTCGTTTCTAGTCACATTGGAGTATGACTATCTCGCACTCTAGCGAGATAGAAAACTGCTTTTTTACTCTTTTTTTAGCTTCCTTTATAAGCCACATTGCATCTTCAAAACTACCACCGCCATTGTTGACTAAAAAGTTTGCATGCTCCTCACTGAAGCACATACTTCCACGAAGTACTCCTTTGAGTCCGACTTCCTCTATGAGACGACCTGCATAATCCCCCTTAGGATTTTTAAAACAACTTCCTGCACTTGGAGTTGAGGGTTGATTACTTCGCATCTTTTTAAACATCTCTACTTTTTGTAGGTCAAAACCTTTGTGAAGAGTGAAACTTGCTTCAAGTATGGGGACTTTGATACTTGTATATCTATAGCCATACTCAATGCCTTCCTTATGAACCACTCCCTTTGGTGTTTTTATCTCAAGAAGATGATTAAAAATTTCAAACTCTTTGAGACCTGCATTCATATAGACTAAACCGCCGAGTTTTCCGGGAAGATGCGAGACAAATTCAAAGTTGGCAATATTATGTTTTTTACAAAAGGAAGCAATTTTTCCAGAGGGTGTAGCCCCACCTATCTTCAAAACACCATCTTCTATTTTGATATACTCATAGATCTTAGAGAGCATCATTAGGGCTGGTGGATTTGTTCCGATTAGCGTGTTGTTGCAAGAGCCTATGAGATAAAAGTCATTTATGTTTGAGAAGTCATTTTCAAGAAGAGCGACTTCAAAACTTCCTCCTATTTTAAAGGAGGAGTATTTTGAAAAGTTGACAAGTTTTTTTTGCATTGGGTAGCAAATTACTCTACAAAGGTTGGTACGAGATTGAAGACATGTCTTGCAAAGTCAGTTATCTCATTGAGCATCCATGGCATAGTGAGCACTATCACAATAATAACACCGATGATTTTTGGGATAAAAGAGAGGGTCATTTCGTTGATTTGTGTAGTTGCTTGAAAGATTGAAACTGCAAGACCGAGAAACATTCCCGTTAGGAGTCCTGGAAGAGCAAGCATTAGTGCTATTTTAAAAGTTTCAACACCTAGTGCTACGAGTTTCGCTTCCATTTTCAGCCTTCTCTTTGCTGTGTATATTCAGTAGGAATGAGATAATCTTCTATCTTTACAGGTTCTTCATAAAATCCATGTTTATAGCCAAGCTCAAAAAGCTTATTAATGGCCTTGTATTGGATAGGGCTAAGTGAGATAGAGTCATCGTTTGCATAGAGTTCAAGGTACTTGTCAAGTGTAGGTGCGTCTATGCGAACAAGGTCGCGTTCTATGAGCATTTTTGAGAGTCGCTCTTTGTGGTCGCGTGCTACTTGCACAGCCTTTGTAAGCGTCTCTTCATAAGCGATAGCCTTTGTAAGAGGAAGTGAACGGCGAATAGCCATTCCACCAAGAGGAAGCGGTAAATCTTCTCCTGCTAACTCCTGCCAAATGTCCCACATCTCGCGTTCTACTTCAAGTGCAGAGTCATAAGTAAGTATGGACTCATGAATAAGGACACCCGCATGCACTTTACCATCTAAAACAGCTTGTTCTATCTCTAAAAAGTTCATATATGTAACGCGAGCTTCAGGGTAGGCTATGCGAAAGAGCATAGCATTTGTTGTGTGCTCTCCACTAAGTGCTACACGAAAGTTTCGCTTGAGTTTTTCACCCTTACGTTTGATAAGTTTAGGACCATAACCCTCCCCAAAACTTACAGCAGTACGCAGAGGTGCATACTCACTCTTTATATGTGGATACAGAGCGAAACTAATCGCTACTATGTCATAAACGCCATTAAGGGCATCTTCATTAAGTGTTTGAATATCTTTAGCGATATTATCAAACGCAGTATCTTTCATATCTACCCAGCCAAATTTAATGGCATAGTACATAAAAATATCATCGGCATCCGGAGAGTGAGCTATAACTGTTTTTTTCATAAGTGTATTTTAGCAAAAATACCCTACTTTTTTCTTTATTTTGTTAAAATACGAAAAAGTATGACAAAATGCAATATTTTTTAGGAAACTGAAAAAAAGTGTATATAATTCTTCAAAATTAAAATAAGTGAGCCCAAGATGGATGCAAACAAACAAAAATCATTAGACTTAGCGATGAAGCAGATAGA
>WFNM01000093.1 GCA_015488615.1 Sulfurimonas sp. | reverse complement strand
TAAGCTTCAAATAGTATCAATAGTAGCACCATATACCTGACTTTTTATAAATAATTAACAAACTTTGCAATATAATGTATCTAAAATAGGATAAAATATGAAAACATCAAAACATGCATTTACAATGATAGAATTAGTTTTTGTTATAGTAGTTATTGGTATATTGTCTGCAATAGCTATACCAAAGTTTGCAGCCACAAGAACAGATGCTCAGATAAGTAAAGGTCGTGCAGATATCTCTTCTATTCGTTCGGGTATCATGACAGAACGCCAAAGTCGGCTTATCACTGGGGATAGTAAGTTTATTAAAGTCGGTACTGATGATGGTGAGTTAGATCACAATGCACTTTTTGGTGGTGTTTTAACATACGGTATTAAAGATAGTGCAACTGCTGGTCACTGGACAAATACAGGTGGAGAAGATGATGAAAGTACTACCACTTATGATTATCAAGTTTCTCAAACACCTATAAAATTTACATATACGAGAAGCGATGGTATTTTTACATGTAGTACAACTATCGGAAGTGCTAAGTCTAAAGAGTATTGTGGCAAGTTGATTAACTAGCATTGAGCGATAACTTCTTTTACACCCTCTCCATCATAGGCTCACCTCTTGGTGAGTTTTCTTACCACTCTTCACAAACTATAAACATAGGTACAAAAGTAACCGTAGAGTTTAACAAAAGAGTGAAGGATGCTGTTGTCCTCTCTTCATGTGATAAACCTGACTTTGATACAAATGAGATTTTAGAAGTGAGTAAATGTATTTATTCTTCTCAACAGATGAAATTAGCAAAATTTATCGCGTCTTACTATATCTGCTCCTTGGGTGATGCCTATTCACTGATGATGGCGTTTGAGTCCGGATGTGAGGCTGGTTCCACCTCTCCTGAGGTGGAATCTAAGATAAAGCTCTCCGAGAAACAGACTCAAGCCCTTTCATTTTTAAAAAAACAAAAAGTCGGACTCCTCTTCGGTGATACAGGAAGTGGAAAAACAGAAATCTACATGAAGTACTTTGAGCAGATGATAGCTGAGGGTAAACGCAGTATTTTTTTGATGCCTGAAATCTCTCTTACTCCTCAGATGGGTATTCGCCTAGAAGAGCATTTTGGCGACTCTGTTGTTATGTGGCACTCAAAACTCACTCCAAAACAGAAAAAACTTGCCTTAGAAAAGCTTCATAGTGGCAAAGCGAAGATCATAGCAGGCGCTCGTTCTGCTCTCTTTTTACCTATCCATGATTTAGGACTTATAGTCGTAGATGAAGAGCATGATGATAGCTATAAATCCTCTTCACGACCGAGATATAATGCTAGAGACATCGCTATATATATGGGAAAACTTCATGATGTGAATGTAGTTCTAGGAAGTGCAACGCCCTCTCTTAGCTCCTATGTGAAGTTCCCTTTTATAAGGCTCAAGGGTGGACACTTTAGCTCTAGTAAAAAGTTTGTGTATGAGAAGAGCATAGAGACACTTTCACCTATGATTCTCTCTGCACTAGAGCAAACGCAGCAGGCACAAGAGCAGTCCATAGTTTTCTTGCCAACTCGTGCGAACTTTAAGTACTTAATCTGTGCAGATTGTGGGCATACTTATGAGTGTGCTTTTTGTAGTGTGGGACTTAGTATTCACCAAAAGAGTAGGGCGATGAAGTGCCACTACTGTAACTTCACTCAGGCTATTCCTCAAGTATGTAGTGAGTGTGGGAGTCCAAATCTAACAAGCTCGCGTTTAGGAACAGCCGAGGCGGTCAAAAATATCGCTGAAGCACTCCCTAGTGCCAATGTAGAACAGTTTGACCGTGATGTTATCACTACATCGGCAAAGCTCAAAAAAGCACTCAAGAGATTTAACGAGCATGAGAGCGATATACTTGTAGGAACGCAGATGCTCTCAAAAGGGCATGACTACCACGGAGTAACACTAGCCGTAGTGATGGGTATGGACAATATGCTCAATATGGGTGATTACAGAGCAAGAGAAAAAGCACTCTCTTCACTCATTCAGGTCTCAGGAAGAAGTGGTCGAAAAAAAGATGCTCTGGTTTTGGTACAGAGTTTTAACGAGCCATTTTTCTCAAGCTATCTAGAAAATTATGAAGCTTTTTTAGAAGAGGAAAAAGAGTATAGAAAAGACCTTTACCCACCTTATAAAAAACTCTGCCGTGTTCTGTTCTCACATAAAAATGGTGCCAAAGCACAAGAAGAGATGCGAAAGATGTGTGATGCTTTAATGGCGTTTAGTGATGTCGAAATAGTAGGCTCAGGAAAGTGTGGGATTGAGAGAGTAGCTAACAAGTACCGTTTTGAGATACTTCTGCGTTCAGATAAGAGTACTTCTATCATCAGAGCTATAAACGCGACGAAAGTGGCATTAGCAGAGATAGATATGGATCCTATTGAGTTTGGATAGAACCGGTAAAAACCGGTGTTACGGGGCTTTCAAGTAACACCGACTTTAGTCGGTAAGGCAGAAGAGATTAGAGGCTTTGTGCATGCAGTCTATGTATATAACACATATTCTCATAGCACCCGACTTTTTTATATGGTGTCTGATTCTCTAAATGTAATGCGATATTTTCATCATAGTTTTTCTTAAGTTTTACAAAGGCTTTATACTTTTTACCCTTAAGCTTTTTAGTTGTGACTTGAACAACTCTTAGTGGATTGACAGCACGACCATGTTTACGAAGCTCGAAGTGTAGGTGTGGACCAGTTGAACGTCCTGTTGTCCCTACATAACCAATAACTTGTCCTTTTTTGACATGCTTCCCTCTGTATATGCCTCTACGAAATGATTTCATGTGTGCATAGCGTGTCTCGTAGCCATCTGCATGGCGGATTTTCACAAGATTTCCATAGGTTCCCATACGTGCAGCCCAGCTTATAGTTCCACTTCCAGCAGCATGGATAGGTGTGCCTCTTCGTGCTGCATAGTCTATACCTAGGTGTGCTTTCCATTTATGGAGTATAGGGTGGTATCTACGTTTGGTAAAGTATGAAGATATTCTAGCAGCTCTCACTGGACGAGCGAGTAAAAATCCTTCGACCTCATGCCCTTTTTCATCATAGTAGCGTTTATCATCATTGAGATAAATATAGTGCTTTTTATGTCGCATCTCTATCATCGCAGCATCTAAGATAGGCATAGAAAAAGGTTGACCTAGTCTATACTTTTGCTTATATATCATCACAAGATTATCGCCATTTCGCATATCATTTTTAAAGTTTAAAGAGTGTCGGAAGTTTGCTGTAAATATCTGTGCGAGTTTACGACTTCCTGTTTTCTTCATGATGGTATAGTTTGGGGAGCTTATGATTTTCGTAGCAAAAGCTTCTGTCTTTGTCGTGCTGATGATAGGAATAGCTTCAAAGTTATACTTGTTCTTTACTCTATAGATATGAATCTGGAGTTCATTATTTAAAGGGAGAAGCACTTGAAGTATCTCTCCCTTGCCATTTTTAAGAATCTGCCCATGAATTCCAGCTCTCATCTCTTCTGTTAAACGCTGGTCATCTTTGTCGAGATTATAGTAAAGTGATTTGAGAGGGAGTTTATGTTTTTCTAAAAAAACAAGATAAGTCTCACCATTTTTCCAGCGGAAACGCTCCACTTGAGATGCAAAAATTGTTGTTGTTATAAGAAGTGCGAAGAGTAATCGTATCAAAAATATCTACCTAAATTATAAAAGTTATAAAACATTAGCGAATTTTTGCTTAGTATGAGGTTTGTTTGATATAATCGCATATATAAATAAGTAATTTTTACTTAAACAAAGAAGAGATATGAAATATATAGTTTTACTACTACTGTTTGCATTACATCTGTTTGCAGGAATGATAAAAGCACCTATTTTAAGTGTAGATGAAAAAAATATGACCGCCACAATCAAACTCGATTATGTCGATGTCGGGGTGAGTGGATTTATTGTTCATTCTTTAGCCCCAAACCATACAAGTATTTTAAAAAATACTCATGTGATTGATTATGACAAAAAGTCACATATTGCTACTTTGCAGATGGATGATTTTACAGCACTGTGCAACAACTCTTTACCTAGAGGTAAATGGAAAGTAAGCATAGGTGATGAAGCTCAACTTGCATTCGGATACACACGTGCACTGCTAATTGCCCCTAGCGAAGAGATTTATCATCGTATCACAAAAAGTGTTCAAATTCAGTGGGTAGATTCAGATCTTTTTGCTACAGTGCTCTCTTATCGTGGACATCCAACACCTTTAAAAGAGGACTTTGAAGCTATGAGTAAGGTTAGCAGTGTTGGATTACTCTTTTTTTACTTAGATCAAAAAGTTTATACTGTAGATATAAAAAGTTTTGTTATTGTAAGTATTAGTGATGCACCACTCGAGCAAAATAGTGTGAAACTTCCTTTCTATTCACGTATAGGAAAGATAGAAGCAAACTGGTGGGGTAAGGGAAGTAACGAGCTTACAGAATATGCACCATACTATTATGAGCTTTTAGTGAGATACAACAAAAAGAACAAAGCATTTTATGAGATTATAAAAAATGGTGACCCTAAACTGCACTATTTACTAAAGAAATTTGAGATAGGAGAATAGATAATGATTGATAAAAAACACTTAGAACACTTTATATCTATAGTTGGTGATGAGAATATCTATAGCGATAAAGCACACTTAATAGCATACTCATACGATGCAACAAGAACAAAGTTTGAGCCTGATGCGGTTATATTTCCTCGAAATGAAGAGGATGTAAGTGCAATTTTGAAGTACTGTAATGAACATAAAATAGTGATAGTCCCTCGTGGTGCTGGGTCAGGCTTTACGGGCGGATCTCTTCCAAGTAGTGGTGGTATCGTTTTAGGTTTTGAGAAGTATATGAATAAGATACTAGAAATAGATATGAAAAATATGGTAGCTATAGTACAACCAGGACTTATAAATATGGACTTACAGCGTGCAGTAGAATCCGTAGGTCTCTTCTATCCGCCAGATCCAGCAAGTCAAGACTACTCCACTATCGGTGGAAATGTAAGTGAAAACGCAGGCGGCATGCGTGCTGCAAAGTATGGAATAACAAAAGACTATGTTATGGCGACTCGTGCAGTGTTACCAAATGGTGATATTATCAAGGCTGGTAAACGTACCATCAAAGATGTAGCAGGGTATAACATCAGTGGTATCTTAATAGCAAGCGAGGGGACACTAGCTGTTCTAACAGAAATTACTCTGCGTTTAATCCCAAAACCAAAGATGACAAAGACAGCAGTAGGTATCTTTCCAACTGTAAACGATGCTATGGAAGCGGTTTATAAGACAATGGCAAGTGGTATAACACCAGTTGCGATGGAGTTTCTAGATAATCTCACTATCCGTGCAGTGGAAGAGACTTTTCACAAGGGACTTCCTGTAGATGCTGGAGCTCTTCTTGTAACAGATGTAGATGGAAATCTAGAAGATGATTTGAATTTCCAACTTGCTCAGATAGAGAAAGTTTTTAACGAGAATGGCTGTAGTGATTTTAGAATTGCTAAGGATGAAAAGGAAGCTGCTGATATCTGGTTTGCTAGAAGAAACGCGAGTCCAGCTCTGAGTGTTTACGGAAGTAAAAAACTCAATGAAGATGTCACAGTACCTCGTGCAGTACTTCCTGAACTCTTAGAGAAATTCTATGCCATAGCTGATAAGTATGAGATAAATATCCCATGTTTTGGTCACACTGGTGATGGAAATGTACATACAAATGTGATGGTAGATGGAAGTGATCCTGAACAAGTTAAGATTGCTTATAAAGCTATAGAAGAGGTTTTTCAAGCGACTGTTGATCTTGGTGGAACACTAAGTGGCGAACATGGAATAGGTCTTGCAAAAGCACCTTATATGTCTATGGCATTTACAGATGAAGAGATGAACCTCTTTAAGTCTATTAAGATGGCATTTGACCCTAATAATATTTTAAATCCTGCGAAAATGGGTTTAAACTAAGAGCATGCGAAACTCCAAAGCTTATATCTTTAAAAATATAAAGTTTTGGATTCATACCTTTGTTGATAAAGAGTTAACACTTTTTGCCGCAAGTTTAAGTTTTTATACTATCTTTACTATCATCCCTCTTCTTCTTATCTTCTTAACATTACTTACTTCACTTCCTGATTTTGCACAGCAGTATGTGAGTATAAAAAATTTTATTTACTCGAACATCTTACCTGTTAACTCTAAAATTATTATTGGGTATATAGAGGGTTTTTTAGCAAACTCGGCTAAAATAGGCCTAATAGGTTTAGTAATGATTTTTATCTCCTCTTTGCTTTTTTTTAATAACTTTGAGTACATAGCAAACAAGATATTTAAGGCAAAATCGAGAACATATTTGCAGCGCTTCAAAATCTACTTGATACTCTTAATCCTCACTCCTCTTATGCTTGGAGTTTCGTTTTATATCAGTGGGTATGTGACGACTTTAATAAACTCGAATAGACTTACAGAGGGTTTTAACATCTTGCCAATCGTACCCTATTTTATCATTTGGCTACTCTTTTTTTTACTTTTTCAGATAGCTCCAAATCTGAAAGTAGACCCAAAAGCTTCATTAATAAGCTCTTTTATCATCTCTATTATCTTTAGCCTGAGTAAAAATATATTTATCTACTATGTCTTTTTAAACAAGGCATACACTACGATGTATGGCTCCTTTGCTATCATCATTTTTCTTTTTTTATGGATATATATCTCATGGATTATTTTTATCTATGGTTTAAAACTATGTCACATTATAGATAGCATATATAAAAATGCCCAGACACAGAGTTATCAGTAGATAAATAGACTCTTTTTTATAGAGTACTAAGAGTGAGAGAAATACTTGCAGTATAAGCACCTTATAGTCAAGTTTTAGCACAATAGCCTTAGTATCTATGCTCATAAGCCAATGCAATGGTATGTCGAGTGCATCTCCAAAGTCTATGATATGTAAAAAAATAGCCAAGGGGTAGAAGAGTGTAAAGAATGATGTCCAGAGTATAGAGAGTGGATGATAGATACTAAAGTTTCCAAAGATGACAAGTGAGAAGGGTAACATCATTAGATAAACCCAGATGGGGAGTAGTAAAAACTGTGCAAGTTTACTTAGATGTTTAAAATAAATGAGAAACAAAAAGATATAAAAAACACCACTACTACTGAGCCAAAAACCTAGACTAAAGAAAAGCCTTGGAAAGAGAGCTAAAATAAGTAAAATTGTTAGAAGTAGTGTTTGCATTGTGAGTACTTTCACTCCTCTATCGAAAAGAATAAAGCCGATGATAAGCATCACAAAAGCTCGAAGTAGAGAGGGTGGTGAGCCTAAAAAAAGCAGATAACTTAAAAGAAAGAGACTTATGATGATAAAGGAGTCCAACTTATAGCTTCTGTAGGGAAAAAATCTATCTTGTAAAAAAGTATAGGGATACTTGATGAGGAAAAACAGGAGAGCCGAGAGTACACCTAAATGAAAACCGCTTATAGCTATGAGGTGTGAGACTCCAAGGTTTGAGAAGAGTATTTGGAGCCTATAGGGGAGTTGTTTTGCTGTAAAAAGTGCTTGGTAGAGTAGGGATATATCTTTGTTCTTATGTTGCTTAGCTATAAAAGAATTGAGCTTTTTTTTATAGGAATCATCGGGATAGACTTGAAGTATTTTTGAAAAACAGTAAAATCCATGGATATACTCATAAAAGCTAATCTTCCCAGCCCATGCCTCAAGCTCCACTTCTTTGTATTTAATATTCTTGAGTTTTTTACTAGCTGTGGAGTAAAATACAAAACCATCATCACTTTTGAGTTTGAGAACTTGATAAGTTTTTGTTTTTCCAGTTTTTGTGAGTTTTGATTTTGTGTACTGTTTGAGCACAGTTGCGTTTACGAGTTGGGAGTCAAACTTTGTGAGCTCTTTGTAGTTATAAAATTCTACACTTATGGAGAGTGAAAAAAGAACAAAGAGAAGAAGTGAAAAATGAAAGATGTCTCGACTATTGCGAAATAGGGAGACTTTTTCTAACATTTAGAGTGTCGGCATACTTACTGTTGGAATATCCATTTGTGCAGAAGATGTGTCTATGTTCTCGTAAACAGTCTCCACACCAGCACTAAAAGTTGGAGCATCCACAAAGCGAGTAAGTTTTTTCTGAAAGATAAGTTTAACATGACCTGTTGGACCATTACGCTGTTTACCGATGATGATTTCAGCTTCTTCTTCCTCTTTTTCTATATACTCTGAGACAAACTCTTTTCCTTCAGCTTTTGCAGCCTTTTCTCGCTCTTTTTCCTCTTTGTAAAGGTAAACATCATCACGATACACAAAAAGAATGATGTCGGCATCCTGCTCAATAGAACCAGACTCTCGAATATCACTTAGCATCGGGCGTTTATCATTACGAGACTCAACACCACGGTTGAGCTGTGAAAGAGCTACTATAGGCATCTCGAGCTCACGAGCGAGCATCTTAAGACCACGAGATATTTCAGAGACTTGAAGGTGTCTGTCTTGTTTACCAACTCCCTCCATAATTTGGAGGTAATCTATTACGGCTATCTCTATCTCAGGATGCTGGTTTTTGAGTTTACGTAGTTTAGAGCGTAGTTGATTGATATTGATACTTCCTTGGTCATCTACAAAAAGTTTTGCATTGTTCATGTTATCGATAGCACCGTTTAAAGAGCTCCACTGGTTATCATTCATATCTCCAACACGAAGCTTCTGAAGAGGTATAGAAGTCTGAATAGAGAGTAAACGCAGCATAAGCTGTTCAGCAGGCATCTCGAGGGAAAAAAAAGCTACACCTTTAGCGTTCATAATAAGACTATTTACTGTGTTTAGTATAAACGACGTTTTTCCCATTGCTGGACGAGCCGCGATGATAACGAGGTCACCCTTACCAAATCCAGTAGTCATTTTGTTCAGTTCTGCAAAACCTGTATCCACTCCAACTAGTACAGAGTTTCCACGAGCTTTCATCTCTTTGATGTACTCCATGGTGTCAAAAGTCATCTTTGGTGCATCTTTAAAGTCGCTGGTTTGGTTGTCTTGTGTAATCTCATAGAGTTTACGTTCAACTATATCAACAACTTCAGCAGAGGGAAGTTCTTCTTCTACTGTGACACGTTTTATCTCTGTTGTGAGTGTTAACAGGTGGCGTTTAAGAGATTTGTCTTTTATCTCATCTACATAAGCAGTTGTATTTGAGATTGGGTTTGCAGAGAGTATCTCAAGCATAACTTGCTCATCAAACTTTTTTATCCTGATAAGCTCTTTTTTTATGAACTCTTCATCTATAGGCTGGTCTTTTTGGAGTAAAAGCATCATCACTTTAAATATATCTTGATGTGCAGGAAGATAAAAGTCATCCTCTCTAAGTGTAACACTAAGATCATCAAATTGGCTTGGTTCAAAAACTATTGAACTTAAGATAGAGCGTTCAAACGCTAGGTTATATAAATTATCTTGCAAAAAAATTCCTAATATAATAGTAAGATAATTTTAGCATAACTAACTTAAGGAGCTATAGCTTCAAGCTCTACTATTTTTCTTTTTCTATAAACTCTAACATAAACTTTTTTACTAGTTGGAGCATATTTCAGATAATCCATAAACTCTTTTTTTGTTGGTCTTTGTACACGAGAGTTTCCATTTCCAATCCCCATAATAGCATCATTTTTTACTAAGCCAAGCTCATTCTTGGCTCTTGCATTTTGGTCTAGCCATGAGATGTAGCATTTTTCTTTTTCTTTTTCATCTGGTGTGTACCATGGCCCACATTGGTAGCCCCACCTTAGTTTAGTTTTCTTCCGTTTATAGTAAGGAAAACCATTTTCATCATAGCTATAGTTTTTAAATGCAAACTCATAGTCAGTTAAGTATTTTGGCTTCTCTTTCATATTAAAATGCCAGAGCATATTTTTGTTAAAAAGAATAGTTTTTGCCATTGTATATATGTCAATCTTCCAAACACCATTCTCTTTTTTGAAAAGGTAAGGAGCACATGTACGAGGCTCTAATGGTTGGCTTAAAACAGCAAATTTGTCATAGCTAGTATAGAACTTACCATCTTTACATTTAGAGGTAAAACGGAGTTCATTGTTTTGATTTATATCTGTTACTGTCCAAGAGCTAAAAAACTTTTTTGTGTCAGATGTAAAGATATCAAGATATGGATTTTTGTTGTGCTCTTTTAGGCTTTGGAAATATTTGTTTAAGACATCTTGTGGAGTATCATTGGTGTTTGATGCAATGTTTTTGCCTTTTTTCGCATCGACATCTGTTTGACCTAGTTTAGCCTTAGTTTTTGCTCCCCCGCCGATTGATTTGCTACTCATGGGTGCAACAAACTCTGCACCATTTCTCGCCTCAGTTGCTCTATCTCGAACAAGTTCACTCATCATATAAATACCATCTACAATCTTTGAATCCATAAAGTAAGGAACCATACCCTTTCTTTCAACATAAGAGATAAAAGCATCAGTATAGATATGTTCTAGTGCCATAGAAACCTCTACTCTTGTCATGTTTTGTCCAATATTTACAACCAAAAGTATAGTTTTGCCACTCTTGCTTCTACTATCTAACTCGTTAAATTTTTTGTTTGTATATAAGTCTACCTCTTCTTGACTATAGCTTGTTAAAACTCTAAAGTCAATGTCAAAGTCCATAAGCATATGCTTATTAAAATCGCTATATTTTGCTAGAAGTTCTTTGTGCTTATCAAAAAGTCCAGCTTCATCTGTAATGATTTGCTGAGGAGTATTACTTTTACTACAGCCATAAAAATTAAAAGCAACTACTAATATATAGATAAAAAGAGTGAAAATATTTTTCATATTAAAGATCTAACGCTAGTTTCTTCTTAGCGATAGGTTCAACTCTGAAGTATTTCACTTTTTGAAACCCTAAAAGAGAAGCTACTATATTTGTGGGAAATGTTACAATGTCACTATTGAACACTTTTATGGAATTGTTGTAGTTTATGCGAGCAATATTTATTCTATTTTCAGCACCTTCTATCTGTGCTTGAAGTGTTAAGAACTGCTCTGATGATTTAAGATTTGGATAGTTTTCTGCTACTGCAAAAAGTTTTAGTGTTGAGATGTTTATGTTCTTGTTGAGTTTTGCAAACTCTTGCATCTGCTCTTTTGTCGGCATAGAAGAGCTTTTATGTAAACCTTGACTTGATGCTCGTAATGCAGTGATACTTGTAAATAGTTCGCTCTCATGTTTTGCATAAGACTTCACAACTTTGATAAGGTTTGGAAGCAAGTCAAATTTTCTCTGCATATTACTCTCAACATTAGCCCAAGAGTTGGCAACTACCTCTTCATTTACTACTAAGGTATTATAACTTGATGTAAATAAGGCTAAAATGCTTATGATAATAATAGCTAAAAATATTTTCAAAATTGAATCCTTAGTTTAAGTTGTAAGGTAATTATAGTCAAATAAATGTTAATATCATATGTTAAAATCTATTTAAGTAAATAAGTTATACTATTCTTACTAACAAATACAAAAAGGCAAAATTGTGAAAAACGAATTTATGAAAGCGATGGATTTTAGACATGCATGTAAGCTGTTTGATGAGACAAAAAAAATCTCTGATGAAGATATGAGATATATTCTTGAAGCAGGTAGAAAGTCTCCTTCTTCTTTTGGTATGGAAGCATGGAAGTTTTTAGTCATCACAAGTACTGCATTAAAAGAAAAACTAAAACCACTATGCTGGGATCAGGCACAGATAACATCTTGTTCCCATCTTGTAATAGTTTTAGCAGGGATTGATAGTGTAAAAGTAGAATCTGGTGAAGTAAAAAAGAGATTTTCAAGAAGAGAGATGTCAGAAGAATCACTTGATTTTTATATGGGACTGTATGCTGGACACTTGCAAATGACATTAGATAGTGATGAGCATATCTATAATTGGACATCAAAACAGTCCTATATAGCTGCAGCAAATATGATGAGTGCAGCTGCATATATAAGAGTTGACTCTTGTCCTATAGAGGGTTTTGAAAAAGAGAAAGTAGAAGAAGCACTAGGACTAGACACTACAAAGTATCAATTATCAATGGTTCTTCCTTTTGGGTATAGAATCAACCCGCAAAGTGAGCAACAAAGATTAGATTTTGATGAGGTTGTTGAGTTTATAAGCTAAATGCTTATTCGCTCTGCTCAGCCATTTTCTCAACTTCATTTACAAATCTATCTACAAGTTGTGCTTCATCGAGATTTGCCACAACTTCACCTTTCACCATAATAAGGCCTTTTCCTTTACCATAAGCGATAGCTACATCAGCATGCGCAGCTTCACCGATGGCGTTTACGACACAGCCCATTACTGAGACATTAAGTGGTGTTTTTATATGAGCAGTCCTTTTCTCTATCTCTGCTACGGCAGTTACTAAGTCGGCTTCTATTCGTCCACAAGTAGGGCAGGAGATGATATTAAGTCCATCTGGCATCGCTCCACTATCTTTTAAGATAGCACGAGCGACATTTATCTCCTCTTCGAGTTCTCCTGTGATACTGATGCGCATAGTGTCACCAATACCATCAAGTAAAAGTGCTCCAAGACCTATTGAGCTTTTCACAGTTGCATGAAAGAGTGTTCCCGCTTCTGTAACACCAAGGTGAAATGGATAGTTGTTTTTAGGACGTAACATTCTGTAAGCATCTACCGTTCTGCCAACATCACTTGCTTTGAGACTTATCTTTATGTCAGAAAAACCTAAGTCCTCAAGATACTTGATGTTGTACTCAGCAGAGGCGACCATACCCTCTGCACTCTGTCCATACTTGTTCTCAAACTCTTTTTCTAAACTTCCTGCATTTACACCAATACGAACAGGAATATTCCTCTCTTGACATGCTTTGACTATCTCTTTTATTTTTGCTTTATCATTAATATTTCCAGGGTTAAAACGGATACAGTCAACTGATTCGGCTGCGACAAGAGCGAGTTTATAGTTATAGTGGATGTCTGCTACAAGAGGAAGAGAAGTCTGCTCTTTTATAGCTTTGAGTGCTAGTGCATCTTCCATATCTGGTACAGCTACACGAACGATGTCCGCTCCTGCAAAGTGAAGACGGTTTATCTGCTCAACTGTAGCTGCGACATCATAAGTGTTCGAGTAGGTCATAGACTGTGTAGAGATGGGTGCATCACCACCGATAGCTACATTACCGACATATATTTTTTTAGTAGGGTATCTTTTTATCATAGGATGATTTTAGCCACTTTTATATGAAAAAAGGATTAAAGGTTTATTTTAAAAATTTAACTCACTTTCAGCTTTAGGTTTTGCAAGGAAGTAACCTTGAAAAAATTTACATCCAAGAGATTTTAAAAAGAGAAAGTCTTTTTCTGTTTCCACTCCCTCCGCAATTACATCTATTCCTAGTGTTTGACTAAAAAGTAGTATACCTTTTATAATTGCAACATCTGCTTCATTGTTAAACATGTTCTTTACAAACGATTGATCGATTTTTATCTGATTAAGAGGAAAATCTCTGAGATACTGTAAAGACGAGTAACCTGTTCCAAAGTCATCAAGAGAGATAGTTATACCAAGAGTTTTGAGAGCTTGCATCTTCTCTACAATAGCTTTTATATCATCTACCATGATAGATTCTGTAAGCTCAATTTTGAGTTTTGTAGAATCTATACCAGAGATTTTGAGTTCAAGTTTTATTTTCTCTATAAAGTTCTCTTGCATGAACTGTTTCGTACTGACATTTACAGCAATGACAAGTTCTTTTTTATGACTCTCTTTACTCCACAAGATAAGTTGTCTACAAGCTTGTGCTATAACCCAATCTCCTATTTTAACAATAAGACCAGTAGTTTCAGCAATAGGAATGTATGTGTCAGGGTAGATTATCTCTCCCTCTCGTGGTTTCCAGCGAATGAGTGCTTCTGCTCCAAGTGGAATTTTATGTTCATTATACTGGAGTTGGTAGTGAAGCTCAAATTCATTATGCTCTATGGCATGAAGTAGTCGCGAGTAGATATCTATCTTGTTATGTATGAGTGATTTGTAGTTTTTGTTAAAAAAAGAGATATGTGTATCTTCATTTTTTGCATTATGTAGTGCAGAGTCAGTCTCTTGCAGAAGTAAAGATGGATCATGAGTATAGCCTGTATAAAGATTTACTCCAGCATTCACAATGATATTAATAGTATTTGCATCAACACTGTAGTGTTGTGTTGCTACATTTATGATGTAATCTATAAGAAAATCTGCTTCTAAAAAAGAGGTTTTCTTATGGTCTTTAAGAGACTTAAACCAGAGACAAAAGGTATTTGACTCTATACGACTTACTTGAGAAACATTAGCTATGCTTTGTAAACGCAGTGCAAGTTCTTGTAATATTGCATCACCTGTTTCTTGTGAATAGAGCTCATTTATAAGTTGAAATTCCTGAATATCTATGTAGATGAGTACACCCCAAATATCTTTAAGATCAGTTGCAAGATGTTTTTGTAATCGCTCTGATAGAAGTTCTTTGTTTGGAAGGCCTGTAAGTGAGTCATACTTTTGTAGATACTCTAATTTTTCTGCTGTTTCTTTTTGTTTAGTAATATCTACAAAAGAAGCAATCTTATTGATAACCTTTCCATCATGGTCAAGTACAACCTGAATAGTTAAGAACGCAGGGTAGATACGACCACTCTTATGTTTGTTATAGATCTCACCACTCCAATAGTGTTTTTCCTCTAAAGTTCTCTGCATCATTTCGTAGAAATTTTTGTCCTGAAGGCCAGATTTTAAGATAGCTGGGCTATTTCCTATGGCCTCCTCTTTTGTAAATCCAGTTATGTTTATAAAAGATTGGTTTACATTGAGAATCTTCTCATCTGTATCTGTAATGAGCATACCGTTTTGTGTTTCAAATGCTACAGCTGCAAGTTTAAGAGTTGTTTGAGCCTTGTCCGTTCTCTCAAGCATACTGTTGACTTCATCATAAAGTTGTGTATACTCATTATTGTCTTTTGTGTGGAGTCTAAGTGTGAGAGGTCGACTAAAATCTATTTTTTCTAAAAACTGTACAAGCTTGATGATAGGATCTGTAAACTGCTGAGTAAAATAGTTGGCTAGAAACACAGCTAAAAGTAGCATGCCAAGTATGCTAAAAATTATTTTTATAATGTTCTCTTCAAAGATATCTGCTATAGTTTTTACATGTATCTGTAAAATAATGTAAGCGAGTTTTGTTTTTTTGTAGATAACATTAGTATAAACTTTAGCTTCACAACCATCAATCCTAATTTTTTCTTGAAACTTATCTGCGATCTTTGGTGCTAAAAAACTTTCTGCATTTTTAGCATACTGATACACTGGTGTTTTATCTAGCTTGTAGAGTACCATAGAGTCTAAAGTATTAAAAGATTGAAGAGTTGAGCTTATGTCTGCTGCCGCTCTTGCATCGTTTAGGAGTACTATTTTTGCGACATTTTGTCTTATGACTTCACTGAGCATTTGTGAGAGTGAAATAACTTCTTTTTTTTGCTCGTTAACATACCAGATACTAAAGGCAAGAGTTGAAAATCCTGTAGTAAGAAGTGTGATAAGTAAAATAATAGTTGCAAGGCACTTTCTTATAGAACCTGTATATTTTTTATTATGCATTGTTAAGGGCTTATTTCTTTGAAGGATTTTCTACGGGTACATTGTCAAAAATAGTAATAAAAGTTTTTTCATAAATAAAGTGTACCTTAGTAGTTAAGGTAAGTATTTTATCATATTTTAGCTTAAAGTCTAAGAACTTTTGTCTAATAGAGTTGCTGCTGGTTTAGAGAAGCAATAGCCTTGAGAGTAGTCTATTCCTATCTTTTCGACTATTTTCTGTATCTTTTCATTTTCTACAAATTCAGCTATGACTTCGATATCCATAGAATGTGCAAAGTCAGCGATAGCCTTAGTGATTTTGTAGCTTTTTGGGTTTGATACTAGCTCTTTGATGTATTTCCCATCTATCTTTATGAAGTCTACTTCAAGTTCGTTGATGCGCTCAAAGTTGGAGTACTCCACCCCGAAGTCATCTATAGCAAGAGAAAACCCAAACTCCTTAAGCTCTTTGAGTTGCATGATACTATTATGTGCTCCTTTAGCACTTATACCCTCGAGTATCTCTAGTGTTATACGTTTTGCTTGAAGTCCATGAAACTCTAGTTTTTCTATAAGATAGCTTTTGAGTTTTTTACTGAGTAAGTCATCTTCTGTGATATTTATAGAGATATTTATTTCAGGGTCTTGCTGTGAAATAAAAGCAAAACTTTTA
The DNA here is from genome assembly GCA_015488615.1 of Sulfurimonas sp. Classification (GTDB taxonomy): domain Bacteria; phylum Campylobacterota; class Campylobacteria; order Campylobacterales; family Sulfurimonadaceae; genus Sulfurimonas. The sequence goes on along the minus strand of WFNM01000093.1, from coordinate 1,516 downwards.
TCTATCATTATCTTCGTAATCTCAAATAAAAACCCACTATTCTTTGCGATATCAATAAAGAAATAGGGTGAATAAAGCTCTTGACCTACCTCAAGTCTTGCTAGGGATTCGTACTTTAGAATTTTTCCTGTTTTATTATTTCTTATACCTTGAAAATAGGGAATAATTCTCGCATCTTGTTGCGAAAATATAGCCTCATAGAGATAGCTGTTAAACTTGATAAAGTCATTATTAACACCCTCCTCTTTGTAATATACATAGGATTTAAAAGGTTCCTGTTTCGCTTGTTTGAGAGCTATCGTAAGTTTACGAAGTAGATCACTTTCTTTTCCATTTACAACAGCAAAACAAAAAGAGATACGTAAGTTGATGTCATCGTGTGTGAGATGAAGTGATGATTCTCTAAAGTGTGCTTGAACCCTCAGGATATCTCTCTCAACATCATCAGAGACAAAGACAAACTCATCAGAGTCTATTCTGTAGGGTACTTGATCCAGTATAGTGCGGAGTTTTTTCGCAGTTTGCTGTAAAACTTCATCACCGATACTAAAGCCATAAGTAGTGTTGACTTGACTGAAATTTTTGATGTTAAGCATTACAAGGGTACTCTTTTTATAACGCTTCTTGTCTAAGAGGAATTTCTCTTTTTTATAGCATTTTGTGAGTGCATCATTATAAACTAATGCAAGATTTTTTTCTGTTTCTTTGATCACTTTATTATGTAAAGAGTGGATTAACTCATTGTTTTTTCTATTAGCACGAATTACAAAAAAGACCATAAGAAAGAAGAGTAATGTCATTATAATAGTAATGGCACGCAGGAGTAGTACTTTATCATGAAGCTTGTACTTGTCTGTGATAAAGACAAGAAAGTGACCAATAACTTTTTTATCTACTCCATAAATCGCTACCTTAGTTACATAGAATCCAGTAGAAAAGAAAGAGTCTCTGTAAAAGGCTACACAATTTACACTATGCAACTTTTTAATGCCTTCTCTTCGGATAAGTTTTTCAACTGTTGGGTTGAGTTTAAGTGTAGAGATATTGTAGCCATCTATAAATGTTTTAGAAAGGGGGTGTATTAATTGTTGATTAAATCTTTTGTCTATTATTAGTGCTGTGTAGATTTTATCTGCAGCGAGATGTGCAGAGATAGAGTTAAAGTGAGTGATAACCTCAATGATACCAAGAAAAGTATGTTCCTTATCGTAAATAGGCATAATTCCTTTAAAAGTTATGTCAAATTTTCCAACACTAATGCTACTCATTTGTTGAGGATGATTGTAGAGTATCCTTAAATCTTTTCGTGCATGTAAAATATTATCGCCGAGGGACTTTTGTGCCCATGAGATGTATCTTGTGATTCCCTTTGCATCTACAACATGCAAGGCAACATGATTAAACATTTTAAACTTTTTCGCAATTTTAAAAACATTATCATCATAAAGTTTTGCATATTTTTTAGTTTTCATAATGTTTATAAGTACTTTATTTAGAGATATTTCTTTAGCGATGT
>WFNM01000092.1 GCA_015488615.1 Sulfurimonas sp. | reverse complement strand
GTAGCCGCAAGCTTTGGAATAGCAACTGCTGCTAAAATACCTAAAATAACGATAACGAAGATCAATTCGATCATTGTAAAACCAGCTCTTTTCATAAGAACTCCTTTGTAAATAAAAAATTTGGATTACACTTGTAACCTTAAAGAGCATTATGAGCCTATTATCTTTAAAGTTTGCTTAAAATTACTCTATTTCACCATATTTTGGCAAAATCGAAGCTCATTGTATTATTACATTCTTTTATATCAAAAGTGACTTTCTCATCACTTGCATCACACACTTTGATATATCTACCATCTTTTAACTCGTATACTTTGGCTATTTCTTCTGTCGGATCTACTATGATGTAGTAAGCTACACCCTCTCTCTCATAGAGATTGAATTTTAAGCCCTTATCTTTTTTGGCTGTACTTTTTGAGAGGATTTCAAAGATGATTTTTGGGGCTTTTGTTATGTAAGCTTCGTTTTGTGGTTCATGACATATTACCGAATTGTCAGGTTGCACAACAGTATCTTCTGAGATTTTCCAATCAATAGGCATAAGAACTTGACATTTATCGCAATTTATAAATAGATTTTGTAATTCCCAACTTATTTTACTGCTAATATTTTGGTGTTTTATCATTGGAGCTGGACTCATACAGTAAGCCTGACCATATATTAGTTCCCACTCATTTCCTTCCCAGTTTTTATAATCATCATATGTATAATATGGTAAATCTTCTAACTTTAAAACACCCATCTTATACTCCTTGAAATTGTTTTTATGTATTATAGCATAATGACATACTCTATTTTTGGAATAAAAAATGCTTATTGATTTTCATATTATAAAAAGGAAAGATTATGAGTATTCAGATTTCACGAACAGCTGTACTTTTAAAGGATGCTTTGAACTACCGTTCCATGCGTCAAGATATGATAGCATCTAACATTGCCAATGCTGATACTCCTAACTACAAACCTCGTGATATAAGCTTTGAGCAGGCACTTATAGCCAAAAAAGCTGATCTTCTTAAGAGTGATAAGAACCAACTACAGATGGCAGTTACAGACTCTAAAGATATAAAACCACAAAGTCAAACAAGCTCTTATAAGCCAACTCTCTTTTTTAGAGATGGACAGATGGCTGGTAATGATGGTAATAGTGTTGACATAGATGTAGAGACAACTGAAATGAGTAAAAACTCTATCATGTACAATGCTCTCATCGCTGCTATGAAAAAAGATGGTGCCATTTTTAAAAGTGTTATAGAAGCATCTCAAAAAGTAAACTAAGCTAGGCAAGGATAGAAAATGAGTAATTTTTTAAGTAGTTTTGATATTGCAGGGTATGGACTCTCTGCACAGCGAGTACGTGTAAACACTATCTCAAGCAATATCGCTAATGCACAAACAACCCGTACCCAAGAAGGCGGGCCATATCGTCGAAAAGAGGTTGTCTTTCGTGCCATAAACTTTAATGACCAGTTTAATAAAGCACTTAATGGCATGACTAAAAGTGCATCTTATGAAGATCCACTTGATGAGGGAGATTTTGGAAAAAAGGTAAATCCTGCTATAATGAGTGTAATAGTTGACAAAATAGTGCGTGATGATAGCAAACCAAAGATGAAATTTGAGCCAAACAACCCAGATGCAGATGCAAAAGGGTATGTTGCCTATCCAAATATTAATCCTGTTATCGAAATGGCTGATTTAGTAGAAGCAACACGCTCATACCAAGCAAATGTTGCTGCGTTTCAAGCAAGTAAAGATATGGCAAGTTCTGCTATTTCCTTACTACAATAATAGTAAAAGGAGAGTCTTAACATTATGAATACTATAAATAATATTTCGAGCATTGGCGGGACTGCTAACCTTTTAAAAGAAAATACTACACTAAAACCTACGGGTGGTTCTGCTTTTGCCCAACAACTCAAATCTGCTCTCAATGAGGTCAATGAGATTCAACAAGAGAAGGAAGTAGCCGTGGCAGACCTTGCAACTGGACAGGTAAAAGACCTTCACCAAGCAGCTATAGCCATTGGTAAAGCAGAACTCAACATGAAACTTATGCTTGAGATAAGAAATAAAGCACTAAATGCTTACAAAGAGTTAGGTAGAACACAACTCTAACCTTTAATGATAAACCGTAGCAAAAGTAAAAAAATTCTCTTTCTCTATGCCCTAGTAGGCTTCGGCTTTCTTATTTTTCTCTCTGTTATGCTTGTAAATGTCATCAAACCACGACATCTTCCTTCTCTTTATGCCAAAGAGAGCTCTCGTGCCGAACGAGGAAGTATCATCAGTGCTGACGGTTTTCATCTAGCCACTACAAAAAAACTCTATAAAGCAGTTGTTAATACTCGATATATAGATCCCGATAAAAAAAACCTATTTATAGAACTTTTTAGTATCTACTCAGGTATGAAGCCTCAAACAATCAAAAAACGCTTAGCAAAACATAAAGGTGTCGTAGTTCTTAGCTATAACATTCCTCAGATTCAAGCACACTACCTCAAAAAACTCGCTCGAGAGCTTCGTAGATTTAAAGTCTTTTTAGAGCTTAAAAGTCCAACAACAGGTCTCCGCTCAATACATGGACTTAGTGTTATAGAGAGTGGTGAAAGCCGTGAGTACCCTTATGGCAATCTTCTCACGCCTATTATAGGCTATACGCATAAGGTTGAAGATGATGGCTATACTTCCATACAAGGGGTGAAGGGTTTAGAGAAACGCTTTAACACTGAACTCTCTGCTCAGCAAAACGGTTCAAGTCATGGAAAACGCGATGTTAACTCTTACATTATCCTCAACAAAGATAGTTTTACAAAAGCACAGATAAATGGTCTCGATATCAAACTCACAATCCCTGTTGCATTAGAGATAAAGATGGAACATATGCTCGATCATATGCAAGCTAAAATGCATGCTAAGCAGATTATGCTTGCAATCATGAACTCAAAAACTGGAGATGTTTATACACTTGCAAGTTCTAATCGCTACTTACCTAAGAATATCAAACACAGTGACTATCCATCACTAAACTCAGGAATGATTGAGTATAGTTTTGAACCAGGGAGTGTCATAAAACCCATCACTTTTTCTCTACTTTTAGAGAGAAAACTTGTCAACCCTTATGACTTAGTTAATGGGCATAATGGTCGCTATAGAATGGGGCATAAAGTCATCACGGATGAACATAGATTTGACTGGCTCAGTGCAGAAAATGTCATAGTTTACTCTTCAAATATTGGTATGGCACAGTTGTCACAAAAGCTTTCTGGATATGATTTTCATGAAGGGCTTAAAGGCTTTGGCTTTACACAAAAGTCCACTCCTGATCTTATCTATGAGAAAATAGGTTCTATTCCTAGTTCTAAACGTTTAGAAAATAAAATTTACAAAGCTACTTGTTCTTATGGATACGGTATGCGAGCCAATCTTATGCAGATTTTGCGTGCTTACTCTGCATTTAATAACAATGGCCGTATGGTTTATCCTAAACTTGTTGAAGGTTTTGTGGATGAGCATGGACGACTTGAAAAACTTCCCTATCAAGAGCAGGTAAGAGCAATCAGTAGTGCTACAGCAAATAGAGTTCAAAAAATTCTTATAAAAACTGTTAATAAGGGAACAGGAAAAAAAGCAATAACTCCAGGTTTAGTTATCGGCGGAAAAACAGGAACTGCCCACATCGTAGAAAAAGGCAAGTATGTTCATAAATACAATACTGCCTTTATGGGGTTTGCCAATGATGCTAAGAGAGCTTACTCTATAGGTGTTATCGTTATACAACCAAAAAAGAGTCACTTTGCTTCACAGACTGCTGTACCTGTCTTTAAAAAAGCAGTTGACATTATGATAGAGGATGGCTACTTAGAGCCAAATATTATCAAGCAGCCTAGTCGTGCCCACAAGAGCCTCCACTAAAATAACGGTATTGCCTATTTCGATTTCTTCTACTATCTTAAACTCTCTATTTAAAATCTCTACATAACCTATCTCTAGTGATCCTAAAATCTTATACATAGACATTTTTATATCATCCACTACAAACTCTTTGCGGCTCACCATCTTTGAAGCTTCATAGAGTGCTGTGGAAATTTTGAGTGCCTCTTTACGCTCTTTTGTACTTAGATAAACATTACGACTACTAAGAGCTAAACCATCACTTTCTCTAACAGTATCAACAGGAACTATCTTAACACTCATAAAAAGTTGTTTGACCATAAGAGTGATAAGATTGAGTTGCTGAGCATCCTTCTTACCAAAGTAGGCATAATCTGGGCTTACAATGTTAAAGAGTTTATTTACCACTGTTAAAACACCATTGAAGTGTCCTGGTCTTGTTGCACCTTCTAGGACATAACCTCGCACATCAGGTGCCGATACATATACTTCATCTTCTCCATAAATATCTTTTACTTGTGGCAGAAACAGTACATCTACTCCAGCAAGACTACATATCTTTTTATCCGCTTCATCCCTAGAAGGGTACTTCGCTAGATCCTCTCCAGCTAAAAACTGTGTAGGATTTACAAAGACAGAAACTACTACAAACTCACACTCTTTTTTTGCTTCTTTTATAAGAGAGAGGTGTCCATCATGCAAGGCTCCCATAGTCGGAATAAACCCTACACTTTTCGTAATAGTTTTAAGATATGCTTTTAGCTCTAATGCATCAGAAATAATCTTCATTTTAAGTCCATATATAATATAATCGCTATTATACAATATATGGAATAATTTTTATGGACAATTACGAATATACAGAACTTTTAAAAAGTATCCGGCTCAAGATGAGTAATATCACTGATGTTGTCGAACCTGCAAAGATTCGAGCACGACTTGAGGCAATAGAAACCTTAGAAAATGAGCAAGAATTTTGGAACGATGCAAGTAATGCTGCAAAAATTCAAAAAGAGAAAACACAACTTGGGCGTAAACTTGACAAATATACTGTAGCGAATGAAGCAGTAGAAGATGCAGCAGAGCTCTACGAAATGGCAAAAGAGGAGAAGGATGAGGAGTCGCTTGAGTCTCTTTACTCAGATGCTCCTACTCTTTTAGAGCAGATAAGAAGTATGGAGATAGAGGTACTTCTTAGTGGAGAGAGTGATGCTAATAATGCTATCGTCTCCATCCACCCCGGTGCTGGTGGGACGGAGTCTCAAGATTGGGCAGAGATGCTTCTTCGTATGTACAAACGCTGGGCAGAACGCCGTGGTTTTGGACTGGAAGTACTTGACTACCAAAACGGAGAGGAAGCAGGCATAAAAGATGTCTCTTTTATAGTCAAAGGCGAAAATGCCTATGGCTATCTCAAGGTAGAAAACGGCATACATAGACTTGTACGTATTTCGCCATTTGATTCAAATGCCAAACGCCACACCTCTTTTAGCTCTGTAATGGTCTCACCTGAGATAGATGATGACATAAATATCGTGATAGAAGACAAAGATTTACGAGTGGATACCTATAGATCTAGTGGTGCAGGTGGACAACATGTCAACAAAACAGAGTCAGCTATCCGTCTCACTCATATAGAGACAGGTGTTGTCGTGCAGTGTCAAAACGATAGAAGTCAGCATAAAAATAAGGCGACAGCCATGAAGATGCTTAAGTCCCGTCTCTATGAGCTAGAGCTTGAAGCACAAAAAGCTGAGCAAGATGGCATTTCTAAAAGTGAAATAGGTTGGGGACATCAGATTCGTTCTTATGTTATGCAACCTTATCAACAGGTAAAAGACACTCGCTCAAATGAAGCACTTTCCAACATAAGTGCTATTTTAGATGGAGATATTGATCAAATGATAGAGGGTGTTTTAATAGCCCAAAACAAACAGTAGTATGATTAAAAACAGACTATGAATTTACTTAAAGAATTTTCTCTTGAAGATAGCTGTTCCTACCTTGAAGATAAAAAACAGACGACACATTACAAAATCCTAGATAATTGTACAGCCAAGGAGTCCCAAGCATTTATTGAAAGAGGTTATAGGCGTTTTGGCAAGATGTACTTTCGACCTATTTGTTCAGATTGTAATGAGTGTCAAAGTATAAAGATTGATGTTGAAAACTATAGCTTTAGTAAGTCTGCAAAACGAGTTATAAAAAAAGCAGCACATCTTACTTCGTATATGCAAACACCAACACTCACACAAGAGCATCTCAATCTTTTTACAAAGTACCATCTTTTTATGAAAGACAAGAAGGGATGGTCCTACAATGAAACATCAGCTGAACACTACTACAACTCTTTTGTGATTGGACATGAGGAGTTTGGTCAAGAAGTACTTTACTTTGATGAGGAGAAACTAGTTGCTGTTGACTTAATAGATATATTAGTAGATGGTATCTCTTCTATTTACTTCTACTATGATCCAGAGTATGCACATCTATCATTAGGAAGATATTCTCTCTACAAGCAAATAATGTATGCAAAAAAATCTAATTTAAAATGGATATATTTAGGGTATTATGTAGAGGATTGCCCTTCTCTCTCTTATAAATCTGCCTACACACCATACAGTACACTAGAGGGAAGACCTACACTCCATGAAGAGTATATTTGGTCTTAGTTAACTAACTCTTTTTTTTGGTCTTCTCTAATTTTTAACTTTTTTGACTCTAACTCATTTTCTAACTCATTTTCTATACGTTTTTGGTTCTCTCTATCATTTTCACGAATACGCTTAATTTTTTCTTCTTCAAGTTGTTTTTTAGTTTTATAGCGTTTGCGCTGTGCTTCTTTACGAGCTTTTAGATCTGCATCTTCTGCTAAAAATGTATCTATAACACCAGATGAGTTTATATCTGCTCGATGTTTAAAATAGTAGTCAATAATCTTTTGCTTATTTTTATTTGTATCTATAAGGTGTCTATTAATTATTGCAGAAAATAGATTAAAATTTTTCTTTTGCATTGCATTTTCATATATACTATGAATACTTCTCATAAAGTAATCATTTGTTGTTGAAAGCTTACGTAAACGCTCTAAATACTCTTTTTTGGATTCTTTAGCCTTACCTTGCTCTATCTTATAACCTAGTGCCTTTGTAGCAGCAACTTCAGCTACATACTTATCTATATCATTCTTATAAACATTATAAATACTTAGCCCTTTTAATGCTTCAATAGTCTTTACATTATTATAAATCACATCACCGAGTACAGCATAAGGCTTAGGATTTGATGCATTAAGAATAGTCACTAAAATTGTTACGAGAAGTATTTTATACATAATTAACCTAATTATTTTTTGTAATTATAGCAGTTTTTAATTAGTTTAAGGGGATGTTTACTCCAAAATAGGAGTAAGAAGCTAGAAAAATTAGTAAATGAGAAGCCCCATACCTTAACGATAGGACTTCAGCATTCACTGTAAGGCAAATCAGAGGAAGTGCCCATCTAGAGTAGTATTAAACTACCCGTTGCGTTTTTTCTGAATCTCTTCAGATACTGCTTTAGGAACTTCAGCATAGTGATCAAATTCCATAGAGTAAGTTGCACGTCCTTGAGTAGCTGAACGAAGGTCAGTTGAGTAACCAAACATCTCAGATAATGGAACAAAAGCGTCAACAATTTTACTACCAGCACGATCACCCATAGAGTTAACTTGACCACGACGACGGTTAAGGTCACCGATAACATCACCCATGTTCTCTTCTGGAGTTTCAACTTCAACTTTCATCATTGGCTCAAGGATTGCTGGCTTAGCAATACGACAAGCAGCTTTGAATCCCATTGATGCAGCAAGTTTAAATGCCATCTCATTTGAATCGACGTCATGGTAAGAACCATCATAAAGAGTTACATCGATATCTTCCATTGGGTATCCAGCAAGAACACCAGTTTGCATAGCTTCCTCACAACCTTTCTTAACAGCTGGAATAAATTCTTTAGGAACAGATCCACCTTTAATAGCGTTTGTAAATACATAACCTGTATCTTTTTCACCTGGCTTAACTGTAAGGTAAACATGACCAAACTGACCACGACCACCTGATTGCTTAGCGTACTTGTACTCTTGATTTACTTCTTCTTTGATAGACTCACGGTAAGAAACCTGTGGAGCACCAACTTCAGCTTCAACAGCGAACTCACGCTTCATACGGTCAACAAGAATCTCAAGGTGTAACTCACCCATACCAGCGATAATTGTCTGACCAGTTTCTTCGTCAGTGTTAACACGGAAAGATGGATCTTCAGCAGCAAGCTTACTTAATGCAATACCCATTTTTTCTTGGTCAGCCTTAGTTTTTGGCTCAACAGCAACAGAGATAACTGGATCCGGAAAGTCCATTCTTTCAAGAACAACTTTCTCTTCACCTTGACATAAAGTATCACCAGTAGTTGTAGCTTTAAGACCAACAACTGCACCGATTTCACCTGCGTAAATTTCTTTAACTTCTTCACGTTTGATTGCGTGCATCTTAACGATACGTCCAATACGCTCTTTCTTATCTTTAGTAGAGTTATGAACGAATGAACCTGACTCTAAAGAACCACGGTAAACACGGATAAATGTAAGAACTCCAACAAATGGGTCAGTCATGATCTTAAATGCTAGTGCAGCAAAATCACCATCATCAGTTGATGGAACAGCTACTTCAACTTCTTCATCATCCATAAGTGTACCCATGATTGGAGCAGATTCTACAGGAGATGGAAGATAAGCAACAACTGCATCAAGTAGAGTCTGAACACCTTTGTTTTTAAATGCAGTACCAACAGTCATTGGAACGATTGCCATACCAAGTGTTGCAGCCTTAATAGCAGCAACAATCTCTTCTTCAGAAATCTCTTCACCTTCTAAAAATTTCTCAGCAAACTCATCATTACCTTCAACTTCCGCGATAGACTCAAGAAGTTTTTCACGGTACTCATCAGAAATTTCTTTCATTGATTCACGGATTGGTTGAGTATGGTAGTCAGAACCCATAGCAGCCTCAGCATCCCAAACAACTTCTTCCATCTTCACAAGGTCAATAACACCTTCAAATTCTGCTTCTGCACCAATTGGTAATTGGATAGGAACCGGATTACCTTTAAGACGCTCAATAATTTGACGCTCAACTTCGTAGAAATCTGCACCAGTTCTGTCATACTTGTTAACAAAAACAATAGAAGGAACCTTATAACGGTTACGTTGTCTCCATACTGTCTCAGATTGAGGCTGAACCCCACCAACTGCACAGAATACTGAAACAGCACCATCAAGAACACGCATAGAACGCTCAACTTCAATAGTAAAGTCAACGTGTCCCGGAGTATCTATAATGTTAATTTGCTTTCCAGCCCACTCACAAGTAGTTGCAGCAGAAGTAATAGTAATACCACGCTCTTGCTCTTGTTCCATCCAGTCCATAGTAGCAGCACCATCATGAACCTCACCAATTTTATGCTCAACACCAGTGTAGAAAAGAATTCTTTCTGTAGTTGTAGTTTTACCTGCATCAATGTGTGCAGCAATACCGATATTTCTTACGTCATTTAATTTGTGACTTCTTGCCATAGTTATGTACCTTGTTAGTTAAGTTGAGAGATAAGCTCTTTTGTAAATAAAGTCTGTTTACTTACAAAAGAGCTGATGTCGTATAGGATTGTAAAGAGACTAATGCCTCTTTACGGGTTAAAGAATTACCAGCGATAGTGAGCAAATGCTTTATTTGCTTCTGCCATTCTGTATGTATCTTCTTTTTTCTTGAATGCTGAACCTTTATCAGTTGCAGCGTCCATGAACTCATTAGCTAATCTCTCAGCCATAGTTCTTTCATTTCTCTTACGAGCAGCGTCGATTAACCATCTAAGTGCTAATGACTGTTGACGTACTGGGCGTACTTCTACTGGAACTTGGTAAGTAGCACCACCAACACGGCGTGATTTTACTTCAATAATTGGTTTAATGTTTTCAATAGCTTCATTAAATGTATCAATACCAGTTTTTTCACCACGTGAACTAACTATGTCTAGTGCACTGTAAATAATTTTTTCTGCTATTGATTTCTTACCATCTAACATTACTTTGTTTATAAATTTCGTCAGCATTTTGCTTCCATAAACTGGATCTGGCATAACTGGACGAACGGGAGCTTTTCTTCTTCTCATATGAGTTTTCCTTCTTCTTCAATTTGTATTTTCAAATTTACTCAAAATTAATCACTAAAGATTAATCCTGCAGCTATTGAATATATTAAAAAAATAATCTTAGATTATTTTTTTGGCTTCTTTGTTCCGTATTTAGAACGAGCAACAGTACGATTAGCAACACCAGCAGTATCAAGTGCACCACGAACGATATGATACTTCACACCAGGTAAATCTTTAATACGACCACCGCGAACTAGTACGATAGAGTGCTCTTGAAGGTTGTGACCCTCACCACCGATATACGAAATAACTTCGAAACCAGATGTTAATCTAACTTTTGCAACTTTTCTTAAAGCCGAGTTAGGTTTTTTTGGTGTAGTTGTGTAAACACGAGTACATACACCACGACGCTGTGGACATGAAACAAGAGCTG
>WFNM01000091.1 GCA_015488615.1 Sulfurimonas sp. | reverse complement strand
TAGTATTACATCCAACACAACAAATAGCTATAAATCATAGAAGTGTCAAGGAATTAGTATATATTTAGAATAATTTATGTATAATTCTTCATATATTATGTTAATAAAGGTTGTCTATACTATGAAGTACTTGTTAATCCCCATGTTTTTCCTCTTTGTTTCAGGATGTACTGTCCCAAACTTTCAAATACTTAATAAAAATATTGGTGTAACGAAAGTCACAAAAACAATAGATAAAGAAACATATAAAAAAGATCTAATGTTTGAATGGAAGATAGCTAAAGGAGATCGAGTAGAGATTCGTGCATTTAATCAATCTTCTAATGCTTCTGCAGGTCAACTGAGCCAACTACTAAGTAGTAATGGCGAAAATGTTAACACACAAAGAGTCGGCGATGAGGGAATGCTTGTTGGAGCAGATGGAATACTAATACTTCCTCTAATCGGTGCTGTAAAGATCACAGGACTGACAGAAAAAGAAGCTTCACAAAAGCTTATCAAGGAATATAAAAAATATCTTAAGAACCCTTATGTTACAGTAAAAATACTCAATCAAAAACTTTTTGTATTAGGAGAAGTAAAGCAACCTGGGGTTGTTCATGTTACAAATGGAACGATGACTCTTCTTGAAGCATTAGCTACATCTGGAGATATAACGGACTATGCAGATAGAACGAACATTAAAATCATCCGTGGAGATATGAGAGATCCTGAGGTTAGAGAGGTTAATCTAACAGATTTTAAGTCTATTCGCTATGCTAGTTTAATTTTACATCCAAACGATATAATTTATGTAAGTCCTAGACCTAGAAAAGCATCAACGGTCGGTTATACAGAAGCTTTACCTTTCTGGCAAGTTATCGGCGGGTTTTTCGCTCCTTTAAGCACAGCAGCAGTTGTATATGGGGTAACAAGAAAATGATAAAAAAGAGTACAATAGAAAATAATAGCAATAAAGATGAAATCAATCTAGGTGAGGTGTTTGCAGTCTTAAAAAGATACAAAATATCGATACTCTTTATTACTGTTGTTGCTACTTTTTTAGCAACTGTTTTCGCATACTTTGCCACTAATGTATACCAAAGTAGCACTTCTATTCTTATCCATAGTGAAAGATCATCTTCAAATGACTTTATGAGTATGGCACTTGGGATGAAAAGTAGCAATGTTGACAATGAAATAGAAATACTCTCTTCACAATCACTTGCTAAAGAAGCCCTTAAAGAGTTAAACATAGGGACTCGTTACTTTACTACAAAACACTACAAAAAAAATGAGCTATATCAAAACTCTCCTTTTATCGTTAACTTTTCTGAACTTAGCCAAAAAGCTATGGGAAGTACATTTCACATGGAACCTATAGATGAAAAAAGTTTTAGACTTTTTTTAGAGCCAACATTAAAGCAAAAAATCATACTTAAAATACGCTCGTACATAGCACCTGTTGCAGAAGATAAAAAGCCTATAGTCTTTTCAATCATAGCACAGTATGGAACGCCCATAGTGTCTCCATGGTTTACAATAACTCTTAGTAAGGTACATCAACTAGAAAATAGTAACTACTCTTTTACACTTATGCCAAATGAAGATATGGCTTGGTTTATACAGGAGTCTCTCTCTGTCTCTTTGCTATCGGAGCTCTCTACAGTTGTTGGACTTACTTTTAAAGATAATGTTCCTTCTCGTGCCGTGGACATACTCAATGCACTCAGTCGAGCATACTTAAGTGAAGAGTTAAAACTCAAAACACAAAGTGCATCAAATACATTGTCATTTTTAGATAAACAGATAGCATCTGTAAACAAGAAGTTACAAAACTCTGCAGAAAATCTGGAAGAGTATAAGATTGTAAATGTTGTTGTAGATGTAAAAGAGAAGGCAAGTGTCACTTCGGAAAAAATTGCTAACTTGGAGGGCCAGCTTTATACTTTAGATATAAAAGAAAATGTTCTACAGAGTATCTTGACATATATACAAAATAACAATGACATAAATGGTTTAAACTTAGGATCAACACAAGATGTTAGCCCCACAATAACAGCACTACTTCTTAAAATCCAAGAAATAAACACCTTACGTAACAATCTAATGGCGGACTACACAGAGCTACACCCTGATGTTCTCAAAGCAACAGAAAATCTTAATGCACTCAAAAGAACCCTTATCAAGTCAATAGAGTCTAACCTTAGAAATGTAAAAGATCGTAAGATTAGTATAAATAATATCATCACAAAAGAAACAAAATCATTAGAACGTTTACCACAACAAGAGAGAGCATTAACACAACTCAATAGAAACTTCATCGGTAATGAAAAGATTTACTCTTATCTCCTTGAAAAACGTGCTGAGACTGCAATTGTAGAGTCTTCTACCGTATCTGAAACTAGAATTATTGATTCGGCTTCACAACCTGAGTATCCCATAAAACCAAAAAGAGCTTTGATAATAATCGTAGGGCTAATTTTAGGTTTTATTATAGGGACTGCTTTAGCATTTTTGCGTAACTTTCTTGATGATACAATCAAATCTGCAGAAGATGTGGAGAGTAAGACGGATATTCCACTCTACGGTGCTATCCCACTCTTTAACAAAAAAGAGAATAAAAACCAAGCTTACGAAGAATCTATTAGAGTTATACGGACTAATATAGAGTTTTTAAACTCTAAAAATAGCTCTAAACTTATAACAGTGACCTCTTCGGTACCGACCGAAGGAAAAACAACTATCATCACAGAACTTGCTAAGATTATAGCTATGAGTCATAAAACTGTTATAGTCTTAGATCTTGATATGAGAAGAGCAAGAGTTCATGAAAAATATAATAAGAGTAATGAAAAGGGTATGAGCACACTTCTTACAAGAAAACATATACTTGAAGAGGTGATCTCTCATACAGACTTAGAAAACTTAGATGTTATAGTAGCAGGACCTACTCCACCAAATCCTTCTGAGCTCATCATGACTGACTATATGCAAGAGATAATAAGTCATCTTTTAGAAAAGTATGACTATGTTCTTTTAGACACACCGCCAATAGGTCTTGTAACTGATGCCATGATGTTACTAAAGATATCTGACTTAAACCTTTTTGTAGTACGTGCTAACTACTCGAAAAAAGGATTTATTCAAAATATTAATAAATTTGTAGAGACACATGGTTTAACAGGTTCTGGAATGATTTTAAACGGAATAAAAATGGATAAAAAAATGGGTTATGGCTATGGCTACGGTTATGGCTATGGCTATGCAAATGACTACTACGATCAGAAAAGCTGATTGTTCCTGATCTCATTTTTAGCAAAGATTTTCTTTACCAGGGAAGAAGAGATATTTTTGCTAAAATGTTCAAAGTGTCTCAACTTATGAATATCACTTCCTAAAAAGTCTATCAATCCTTCTTCTGCAATTTTCATCGCAACTTTTTTAACATCTTTAGAGTAGTAGCCACTAAAAGAGTTGATATTCACTTGAAAAAGTACACCCATCTCTTTGAGTTTTTTATAATATGCAAAATCATTATGAAGAAAAAAGTAGCGTTCAGGATGTGCCAAAACGGGCTGATACCCTGCTACTTTTATCTCATAAATAATAGCCTCTAAATTAACTGGTTTATTAGTATATGACATCTCAAAAAGTACATGATTATTATTAAAAGTTAAAATATCTCTCTGTTTGAGTAGTCGTAAAAAGTACTCATCCAAATAGTATTCTGCAGCTACCTCAACCTTAATACTCATCTTATGTTTTTTTAGTTCAGCACGAACAAACAGTAAGCCTTTCATAATCTCTTCTGTTTTGTTTGGATAGCGATGATGCATGACATGTGGCGTTGTTATCACTTTTTTAAATCCAAGTTCTTGTAAAGCTTGAAGAAGTTCAATTGACTCATTTAATGTTTTAACACCATCATCTATACCTGGGATAAGATGAGAATGAAGGTCTGTAGTGTACAGTAGTTCACTTTGTT
>WFNM01000090.1 GCA_015488615.1 Sulfurimonas sp. | reverse complement strand
TCAAAAAAGTCCTCTTTTCCCCACTCATACATCTGCATCAGCTTAAAAAAGAGCTCGTCACTTATCATCGCGTTTTCTATGAAAGCTTTAAGTCGCTCTTTATCATGTGAGAGTTTGAGACTCATAAGAAGCATATCAGCATTGAGCTCTTTTGCCAGAGCATTCTCTAGCTCGTCAACAGTGACAAAAGTATACTTCCCCTCTTCGTAAAGAGCCGCCATACTATTTTGCTCATAGGGTGTAAGCATGCGACCTTCTACTATGAAAGTAACATCCTCATCAACATCCCTAAGCACCTCTATCTTATGGTACTTCATAAGGGAGAGAAATTCCTCTTCTACAAAGGCACGACTCTTACCAAGTAACAATACACTCTGATTCTCTAGCTCTTTTATATTCATAGGATAATTATACTCATATTTTTAAGTATAATAATTCAGATATAAGTATACTAACAATTTTTAAGGAATTTTCAATGAAAATTTATGCCCCATGGGAAAAAGCTTTTAACAAAGTTTCTACACCTTTTGAAGACTTTTTACACTCACAAACAACTACTGGCTTAGTTCTCATGCTTATGACCATTACAGCACTCCTGCTTGCAAACTCTCCTCTAGCAGATGCTTACAATCATTTCTTTCATATTAACATAGACTTCAATGTCGGAGAGTGGAAACTCTCACACAGCCTCCATCACTGGATAAACGACGGTCTGATGGCAATCTTTTTCTTTATGATAGGGCTTGAAATAAAACGCGAGGTACTTGTAGGGGAACTCTCTAACATCAAAGTAGCCATTCTCCCTATCCTAGCAGCTATCGGTGGAATGGCTTTTCCTGCACTCATTTATATATACTTTAACCAAGGGACAGAAGGTGCTAGTGGTTGGGGTATTCCTATGGCGACCGATATCGCGTTTGCTATTTCTGCACTTGTACTTTTAGGCAAACGAGTTTCGCCTGCTCTTGTCACTTTTCTTGTGGCATTAGCTATTGTCGATGACCTTGGGGCTGTTCTTGTTATCGCTATTTTCTATACAGATCAGATTCATTTTTTTCCTCTTTTGCTTGCAGGCGGCTCTTTTACCCTTATGATTTTTCTTAACCGTTTTGGGATACGTGCCATACTCCCTTACTTAATACTAGGACTTTTCCTATGGTTCTTTATGCTTGAGTCTGGAATACATGCAACTATTGCCGGAGTAATCGCTGCTATAACTATACCCTCACGACCGAAAATCACACCCACTTCACTAACATATCAAACAAAAAATCTCCTCAAAATGTATGACAACTATCCTGTAGCAACTGACCATACTATGCACGAAAAGCAAAAAGCGATACTACTCAAGATAAAAGACACTATTGATTCGGTAAGTTCACCCTCAGCAAGACTAGAACATGACCTTCACCTTCCAGTAAGTCTACTCATCATCCCATTTTTTGCCCTTGCAAACGCGGGTATAAGTATTGATTTTTCGTCCATTGGTGAGACTATTACACAGAGTATCTCTTTAGGTATTATCTTTGGGCTTATTGGCGGTAAAATTATCGGGATTACCGGTATCTCTTTCTTGGCTATTAAGCTTGGCATTGCCAAACTCCCTCAGGGGAGTAGTATGAGTCAACTTATAGGAGTCGGGGCTCTTGGTGGTATAGGTTTTACTATGAGTATTTTTGTAGCAGATCTTGCATTTGCAAACAATACAGCACTCATCTTTCAAGCTAAAATCGGCATCCTTTTTTCATCACTTTTTGCAGGACTTTTCGGGTATATTTGGTTGAGATTCATCGCAAAAAGTAAGATATAACATTCTCTTAGCTATCTTGAAATAACTCATTATAAAAAATCTTCGCACCCTCATAAGAAAAATCTAACTCAGCAGAAGCCTCTTTGTAAAGAAGAGGACTATCTAAATCCACATACTTTATAACATCTCTATAGTTAAACGCGAGATATAGAGCCGCGTTTATGGAGTATGGCCCTTCAAGCATAGAGCCAAGCATACAAGTGACTTTATGCTCTCTTGCATACTCTAAAATCTCAACTGCCCTACTCACTCCACCACACTTCATCAGTTTAATGTTTATCATATCTGCACTTTTAGACTCTACTACTTTTTTTACATCTTCTAAGGTAAAGGTCGCTTCATCTGCAAGTATTGGGATAGTTGTCGCATTTGTTATCTCTTTAAGCCCTACTAAGTCTTTAGCTCTTACTGGCTGTTCTATAAGTTCAATCTTAGGAGTTTCGACCTCTCTTACATAAAGAAGTGACTCTTCTAGACTCCATGCTTGGTTAGCATCTATAAGAAGTTTTACTTGTGGAAGTTCTTGGCTTAAAAGCTTTGTCACTTCGATTGCATGTTTTATATCACTTCCTAGTTTTACCTTTAAAATATCCATCCCATTTGCAAATGCTACCCTTGCATCATGAAGCATCTTCTCTTTTTCATTAAGACTTATGGTTATATCAGTTTTAATAGGCGCACTATTTTCGATCTTAAAAAACCCAAGTAAACTCATAAATGCCATATCAAGAGCTGCCTTAGCACTAGAACCTATTGAAAAAGTGTGCAGTTTTTCTAGGGATTTTTCTACTTCCAATCCAAGTAAATCTTCTTTTACCTCAGCAATAGACCCTAAGATGATAGGAATATCTTCTCCAGTAATAGCAAAAGTAGCAGGAGCTTCCCCTATCCCAAAAGTACCATCTCCACACTCTACTTGAACGCGAACAAACTCGATAGTCTCTACTCTTCGTAATGCAGTTATAAATGGGGTTTTTAAAGAAATATACTTAACTTCGGAGGTGATACTTAAAATTGTATTGAGTTTTATCATATTTTTATCTAATTTTTTTAAAAGTTTAGTTTCAGAAATTTGAAACTACTGATTTTGCATAGGTTGGGGAATCTTTTTCTATGTAAGTGGCAATTGATTCAATATCTTCGAGAGCCTCTTCTGACCACTTTAGCGTGAAAGCCATTTAGCCATTCTTTGTTTTGCATCTTGATGTGATGAAACTTCACCATTTTCAGCACGATTCATACCATTTTTAATTTTTTCTATAACATGGAGATGATATTGAATATCTTCATAAGTACAGTTATCAGGAAGATTTTGGATCATATCTTGTGCTTCTGGTTTTACAGCTACCATGCACTCTCCTTTTTTGTTTGTATTATAACATATTTGACTTTTGAGTTTAACGGTTAAATATAGCGAATAAGTCGCCGCTAGGCTACTTATTCGCTACTAGTTTTGTTATCTTTTTAAGCAACTTTTTCTAGTGACGACTCGAGCATATTTTCTATGTTTAGATGATAATCAATAGATTCCCATTCAATACCAGTATTCATACAAATAAGTTTGTAGCTCTTCAGTTCTGATATTGAAGCTTCTTTAAGTGGTTTATACCACTCCATAGGAGTAGATATAATTCTTCCATCTTCAAGTTTTACATGTAAATATTCATCATCAAAATGAACTTCTTTACCTTTAATTAAACCATTCATTCCAAACC
>WFNM01000089.1 GCA_015488615.1 Sulfurimonas sp. | reverse complement strand
GATGTTACTCTGGTACATAAAGTTCTCTTGCTTGACCACTGTCGCTGCTGAGTTTACCTGTTTAAGACCATAGCCTATGGCTACAGTGATAACGATGACAAACATCACGGTGATAAGAAGTGCTATACCAGAACGCGGGTGTTTCACTAGTGAATACTCATCGAGAAGATAGGAAGCAACATAGCCGCTACGATAAACCCTATGCTTCCACCCACAAAGAGCATAAGTGCAGGTTCAAGAAGTGTAAGGAGAAGGCTTATCTTATCACGATTCTCTTCAAAGTAAAGATCAGAAACATTGGTAAGTACATTTTCTAGTTGGGAAGTCTCCTCTCCTAGAGCTATAGACTGGATGAAAGAGTTGTCTATCTTTGTGCTTGATTCGTTGAGGGCTTTTGAGAGGAGTTTTCCCTCTACGACTTTTTTACTCGCAGCCACAAAAAGCTCTTTGATGACCTTGTTGTTAAGGATATTTGCACTAAGGTTGATAGTCTGCACAAAAGGAACACCTGAACGAGTGAGTAGGGATGCTATATAGGAAAAACGTGCAAGCTCACTTTTAAGTGCTATCTCTCCAAACAGAGGGAGTGCAAGTATAAGCTTATCAACACCATATGCAAATGCATACACTTTCTTCTTGAGGGTCACAAAACTTACAACAAAGAGTAGTATTAATACGAGCATAATCTGAAAGTTGTTAGAGAAAAATTTTCCTGCAGCTATGACAAACTGAGTAGGCATAGGAAGTGCTTGATCCATGTTCTCAAATATTCCAGTAATCTGTGGCACAACAAAGGTAAGCATAAACGCAATCATCACAAGCGAGATAACAATCATAAAAGAGGGGTAAGCAAACGCACCCTTTATCTCTTTGTGGATTCTATCTTGCTCTTTAAGGAAACGCGAGAGTTCGAGGAGTACTTCATCTAAGATACCACCACTTTCACTCACCTTGATAGACTCTTTAAAAAAGGCAGGAAGCTCAACTATGGTTTGTGCTTCGAGTGCTGAGTAGAAGTTTTGTCCCTCATCGAGATGTGTACTTATCGTTGTTAAAAAGAGCTTCATCTTTTTGTTTTTTTCGTAGTGGGTTTGGACTATTTTGAGTGCTGCTACAATGCTGATACCTGAACGGATGTACATAGCAAGCTCACGTGAGAGGGCTGAGAGTTCTTTTGGTGGTATCTTATACTTGCGACTGATGGAGAACTTCTCAAAAAATGCAGGTGTATCTTCGCTGAGAGATTGGTATATGATGCCTTGAGCATTGAGCTTTGAACGAGCCTCTTTTATGTCTATGGCTTCTACTCTGTCACTGACTTTTTTGCCCTCTGTATTTATACCCTTGTACTTAAATATCATTGCATCACTTCTTGTGCCATTTTTTGTTTTGCCTCTACTGCTTCTTCTAAAAAGTCATAGACTTTTGTTTTTTCAAATGCGGATGTATAGTCGTAAGTTTTGTCTTTGTAAACAACTAAGTATTGGTCTGCGATACCATCTTTTGTGACACTCAGAGAGAAGCAGACATTTTCTTCATTGTCCTCTTTGTTAAAAAAAGGAGCATTTTTTACTTCATTTGTTCCTTGAAGGAAGTTGTAAGTGTATGTCTCTATACTAGAGTCAAAAAAACTTTTCATGCTCTGTACTTTTTTCCCATCAGCATAGATACTGCACTCACTACAGTCATCCAGACATAAAAAACGAGTCTCTTCTGCCTCTTTGTCTACACTAAGTAGATACTCTTTGAGATTTGAGAGATTTGGTGTTATTTTCTCTTCTCCAACAGTTTTGAGTTTTGTGATAGCTAAAGTATAAACAACCCCAATTATAACTATAACAATAAGAAGTTCAATGAGAGAGAAGCCTTTTTTCACTGAAGTTTATTTACACTCGCTAAGTTTTATATCTTTACCTTCATCTTTGCCACCCTCTTTTTTATCTGCACCAAGTGAGATAAGGTCGATGGTACCATCGTTGTTGATATAGATAAATTTTTGACCCCATGAGTCTTTAGGCATCTTGCCATCTTTGAAATAAGTATCATCTTTTGTAAGAGCTTTTAAGCCCTCTTCAGTCGATGGGTAAACACTATTTTTGATCTTGTACATATCAAGAGCACCATCATAGATAGACTTCATCTGTACACATACTAAGTCGCGTTTAGCCGCTTCACCCTTACCCGTAAGAGCTGGCATAACCATAGCCGCTAAAAGCCCAAGTATAACGATAACGATCATAAGTTCTATAAGTGAGAAACCCTTTCTCATCTTTGTGTTTTGCATATTTTTTTGCATTAGTTTTACCTTGTAGTATTCTGTAAAGTTATTATAGTGAAAAAAAGTTACGTTTTGGAGTTAAGAGAGAAAAATCAGTCTTAGAGGAGAGTTCCCGTAACACCGACTTTAGTCGGTAAAGATAATTTTAGTAGAACAAATAAGATATATGAAGCCCTAATGTTGATGGCTTAAAAATATCATCTGCATTTACATTAAACACAAAATTTTTATACTGAGACTTGAGGGTTACTGAGTGAAATCTTGTTTCATAGCCAAGTCCTAGGCTAAAATCCGATGCTACTTTGCAATCACTCTCAAGATAAGGCATATATACACCATACTCAGCATCGCTTCCAAGTTTAAAGAGATATTTTTTATACTTGTATGCTAGCTCTGCTCTATATTTTTGAGGGAGTGTTTGTATATAATTTTTATAGCCTTCATATCCTGATGCTAAAGGTTTATACTTTACATAACCATCTGCATCATATACTTTATTGTACGAAGAGAGTGTGACATCACTATGTGGGAGGTTTTTCCAGTATAACTTTCCCAAAAGATCATTTGCCAACAAAAGCAGACTTAAATTATCTTTTTTCAAGTAGAGAGACAGATGAGAACTATATCCATAAGCAGAAGCTTTTTTTACATCTAATTTATAAAGATAATTATGTGTATAGTCATAATGTGAAACAATTTCAAAAGAGTAAGCTTTACTTGAATTTATTACACCCTTGCCTTGAACTATTCCATCCTGCATATCTTTACCCTGTAGTGCTTCTAATCCAAAGCCAATATTAAGCAGGTATCCATCATTATGATAAAGTGTAAAACTTTTAGCATACTCAATGCCCTGTACCTCAAAAGCTTTTATCCTAAGATAAAGATTATAATTTTTACCAAAAGGAAGATTTTTTTTATTTGTAGCTAAATATAGTAACTCTACTGTGTCTTGATTTGTGTTAATGAACACCTCTTCTCTATATGTGTAACCAAAGTAACCATACTTTTTATCATTATAACCTGTATCTACTCGGACATTAGCCATGGCAATATTTGTCCCATTTTTAATATGAGGAGAGTCTGTCTTTATTCCATTAAATAAATCTTTTAATGTAAACGGATCATTAGAAAGAAAAGTGTTTAGATTTACATAAAAAGAGTTATCTTGACTTGTAACATAGCTGGGAGTAAAAAGAGGAAGAACACCGGCAAAAGCCGGTGTTACCAAATATGCAGTTAAAGAAAACTGAATAAGTTTTTTAGAATAAAGATTCAAAAGTACCATCTGCATATTTTACAGTAGGAGCACCTTCAAGGTCTACGACAGTACCAACAGTTTTACCATTTGTATCTGTTACAGTAGATTTTGTATAATCAACGGTATTATCTCCATTAAGAATGATGGTAGATTTGATACCTGTAGTAGAAGATAAGTTTATTGTTTTAGTTCCATTGTCGTCACTAAAAACTGTGTTTGCAGTGATAGAGACATCACTATTCACATAAGTAACTTTCACTGTTTTATTAGTTGCCGTACTATTGTATTTTAAAGTTACATTCATTACAGGTGATTCTGGCATTGCCAATTCTCCTGTGATTGTAGCATCAATATTAGGTTTATAGTTCTCGTCACTTAAGTTTGCATCTACAATATTTGTCCATTTTGCATCTACGGTTGCATTAAGGTATGCAGAAGTTACAGTATTTGTAAGTTTTCCATTAAAAGTGATTTCAGAAGGATAATGCCCACTGTTTTGTAAGTCATCGTCTGTCCAAGAATCTTTTTGTGCCCAATTTATAGTTGGTGTAGTATTATCTGAACAAACTAAACCTGAATAATTACTTGCAACACCTGCATCAGTCGGTGCACTCTTCATATCATTCCAGTTGAACCAATAGTAATTTGTAGTTGTTCCATTGGATGAAGAAGAATTATGACCATAACCTTTTGCTGAAATGCCATCATATTTAACATTGCTTACTTCTAGTGTGCTGTTGTTATCACATTGTGCATCAATTCCAAACCAATAATAAGTAGTCTTCGGATCAAACCCATTAGCTGCACCAATTGTATTGACCGCATATGAAGGAATATCAAGTTTCCCATCAAGTGTATAAGCTCCAACTGTACCATTAACATATAAGTTTTGTAACTCTATGTATTTTGGAAGAGGCTCATTGTTAGTGCTATTTACATCATAAATTGATTTTATATTTGCATCTGTGACACTTATACTATCACCATTATTTGTAATGGTAGCATTTAACTTAAGTGTTGCACCATTAGCTATTTTATCAATATTTACATTTGCATCTAAATCTTGAGAATTCGTTTTTCCATCAGCAATCGTAGCTCCATAAGTATCAATCGGTGTAGTACCTGTGAGTTTTGCACTTAATGTAGTAAAATCCGCTGGGTTAAAGTTGTCTGGATTAACATCAGTATATGTTAAAGCTCCATCCCAAGAAGTTGTAACATTTGTATCTTTAATAGTATAAGCCCAACTAACATTATTTGCTGCAGTAGTCTTTGAAACAGAAATATTTCTATCTCCACCACCCACTAATCTTGATGCTGTAGTTTGATTGGTATCTATAGCTTGACCAATCATATCATTAAGAGTATCAAAAAGTGTTGTAGTAAATGTTACACTATTTGAAACACTATTAAGTGCTTTATCTATCTTAGTAGATTCATCTTGTGCAAATGTATCTGCTTGATTTACTTGTGTACGTACACTCGTAAATAGGTTTTTAGCTTTTTGGATATCACTCATTGAAGCGATATCTGCTGGTGGGTTAATTTGTAATGCTAATGTCATAAGCTCTGGATTTTTAGTATCATAAATCATTGTTGCAAAGGCTTCTTTTGTCATTGTAGAAGAAAAATTATCTAAATTAATATGTTTGATTGCACCAGCACTGATTGTATATCCTAGGTTTAAAACATAAGATTTTATTCCTTGTTCTTTATAAGCTGTTTCTAAATCAGTAATTATTGCAGGCTTAATAGAAGAATCGCCTTTTAATGCGATAATCGCTTCTACAGAGACAGCAGCGGAAGTAGTGAAATGACTTGCAATAGAATCAATATCACTATCTGGGAGAGTCGCTCCATCGCTTAAGTATGAGCTTAGTAGATTTTTCACTGCTATTTTTACAGGGCTTGCCATAGCGAGTGTATCTGAAGCATTAGTATCAACATTTGCGATAAATGTACTATCTATACTTATATTATTATCAAGTGCAGTTGTTACTGTTGCCTGAATTGTACTTACAACATCATCTGAAGCGAGAGCAGCATTTTGAATATTTGTACTTCCATAAGTAGTAATAGCCTCTGAAATAGTTGTTTCTATAATACCTGCCACTTTTGCAGCATCTTTTGCTTTTCGAGGGAGTGTTGAGTTTGCTTCATCGGCTGCTTTAGTTACAATAGTTGCAATTGATGTATTAGATGCATTACTATCTGCTACTGCATTTATAGCCGTAACTAAATCGCCATAAATTTTACTATTATTAACACCAGCAGATTTTGCCATTGTGGTAATAACACGGTGAATGGTCATTGCAGCCTGAATTACTTTTGTATTGTTGCTGTCTTTTGCAAGTTTAACAGGGTCTGATTTTACTTCTGTTTCTGTTAATCCCAAAGCTTTTGCAACTTGCTTATAAGCTGTATCTACTGAAACATTTTTATCAACCATAGCTGAAACAAGTGTAGTTAGTGGTGTGATCTGTGCTGTAGTAGTTGCAGCAGTAGCATCAAATGGTGCCTTAAAAGTTCCACTTAAAGTTGCTAGTGTATCTATATCTGTTCCACCTACTAAAAGGAGAGGTGCATTTGCAGCTGCTTTTGCTTTGTCTGCTGCAGATACTTCAAGAGAGTAAGAACCATTTGCATCAGTTACTGTGAATGGTTCTTTATAGCTTGCATTGTTATCACATTGATTATTTAAATTCATATCTAAACATACAATTGCATCTTTTATATAACCATCTGATGCTGTACCACTTGTTGTTGTAGAAGTCCCAGGAAGTATACCACCACCAGCGACTACCCCATTGTTATCAGAGTTACTACATCCAGTAAGTCCAAGAATAACAGCTGTTCCTAAAGAGAGAACGACATTGTTTAATACTTTTTGTTCCATTTCTATATCCTTTAATTAATGTTTCTGCAAGTAGTTTAATACTAATAAGCTTTTATTATGCTGAAGTTAAATATTGTTAAAAATATAATATAAGGATGTGGAAAACTATACTTAAATGTCTTCAATTGGTGTTTTAATTATTGATGAAATTGGTTTTAGAAGAGACTCTTCCCCAGATACCTGCGGCACATAGGTGAGAAAGGTGGGCTGCTGTATTCCTACCCTGACCCATTATCTTTAACACCCATTGCACAGGTCTAAGAAAGAGAGCTGAAAGTATAGCAAAAAAAATCGCGAATGCAAAGTTTTATGCTGGGATTGTTGCTACAAGTACTTTTATTGCATTGAGGTAGTTACTGTAGGCAAAAGAATCATCAGCGTTATTTGCTGCATGTTCCATCTTTTTTGACATTTCGTAAAGCTCTTTGAAGTGGAGGTTCCCTGAGCTTCCTTTAAGTGAGTGAGCTGCTGCTCTAAGGGCATCAAAATCCTTTGACTCTATAGCAGTTTGAAGTTTTTGTAGAATCGGACCAGCTTCTTCTAGGTAGCTTTCTATAAGTATAGGTATATGTTTTGCTTTAAGACCGATAGCACTTGCCATATCCTCGTGATTAAGTGTTGCATAGTCTGTTTGTAAAATTGGCATTTAAATGTCCTCGAATTATCTGCTAATATGATAACAAAATTTAGTTTAAAGGAAATAAAATTGCTTTACATAGTTGTAGCACTTAAAGCGGAAGCACAAGCATTTGTAGACAGATACAAGTTAGAAAAATATTCTTTGGGTATATATAAAGTTTTTAGTAGTGCAAAAATAAAGATGATAGTGAGCGGCATAGGAGTTGTAAATGCGAGAAATGCGACACAAACACTTATTAATGCTTATGATATCACTGATGAAGATATCTATCTTAATGTAGGTATCTGTGGGGCAGAGAGTAGTATTGCCATAGGTTCACTACTCGCCTTTTCAAGTGTGGTGTATGAGGGTATAGAGTATAAGCTTCAAGAAGAGGGTGAAAAGATTACCTGTGTAGATGAGCCTCTGAGTGAGTCCTCTTGTAAGTTTGCAGATATGGAGTCTTATGGTTTCTATGATGCGGTAGTGCATAATCCTGCCATAAAGAATTTTCATATATTAAAAGTAGTGAGTGATCACTTTGAACCGCAGAGTGTGACAAAAGAGGGGGCAAAAAAACTTCTTTTTAAACAGATAAATGCTATTACTAACTTTATTAAGTAAAATTGTGAAATTTTTACTCAATACTAAAATTTTTTTGAATAAAATATAATAATACTTTTATTTTAGCTTAATACAGTGTATACTTTTTCATACGAAAGATTGTAAAATCTTATCTTAAATTTTTTATTAGGACAATATACAATGGCTGAACTTTTTACAGATGAGTGGATTAATGCATTAAAAGATGCTTGGAATAATACTCCAGAGGTAACTGACAAGTTAGCAGAAATAGATTTTGACTCTAAAATTGCATGTGGATTTAAGGGTGATGATAAAGCATCATGTATCTTTGTAGTAGAAAAAGGTGTTGCGGTATCAGCAGGGCTTT
>WFNM01000088.1 GCA_015488615.1 Sulfurimonas sp. | reverse complement strand
TTTGAGACAAAAGAGACTTGTGTTTTATCTGCATCTTTTAGTGTGTTCATCGAGAGTATCTCTCTATCTTCACCACTAAATTCTGCCCCTATTATTTTTGCAATTTTACTAAGCTTCATAAAATTATCTCTCTAGTGCAACAGCACCACTTTTTACTATCTCTTTTGGATTATAGCGTTTTATAGCCTTGAGAAAATTATTAATACGTTTAGGCTCATCTGCTACCATCGCGATAATAGTGTTCTCACCTGCATTTACAATCTTGCCATTATAAGCTTCACAAAGAGCTTGAATATCACTAAGATTTTCACTTGCTGGAAATTTAATCATAGCCATCTCTTTTTCAACCATATCTGCATGCTCATACACACGAAGAACAGGGATAAGCTTATGGAGTTGCTTTGTTATCTGCTCAATAACACGAACACTTCCAGAAGTTACTATAGTTAAACGCGAGTACTTACTCTCAGGAATAGGAGCCACTGTTAAAGAAGTGATATTATAACCACGTCCAGAGAAAAGATCAGTAATACGGGAGAGTACACTTGCTTCATTTATAACAATTACTGAAACTACTCTTCTTTCACTATTTTCACTCATTATTTGCTCTCCTTTTTCTCTAATAACATCATATTAAACAGACTTCCACCAGATGGTACCATCGGCATAACATTTTCCATTCTGTGAACGATTACTTCTATAAATGCCACCACATTTTTCTCAACTGCATCTTTGAGCGCAGCATCAAATTCTTCTTTAGTATGAACTCTATACCCTATTCCACCAAAGGCTTCAGAGAGTTTTACGAAGTCTGGTTGTACAGAAAGGTCTGTTTCAGAGTGGCGTTTATCATAAAAGAGTGTCTGCCACTGACGAACCATACCAAGAAAGTTGTTGTTAAGAATAATATTAATAACTGGTATTTTTTTCTCAACTGCAGTCATAAGCTCTTGAACATTCATCAAAATCGAACCATCACCTGTAAAGTTAATAGATGTTTTCTCAGGGGTTGCTACCTTTACACCTATAGCTGCTGGAAAACCAAAGCCCATAGTTCCAAGCCCTGAAGAACTTACAAACTGGCGAGGTCTAGTAAATGGATAGAACTGTCCGGCCCACATCTGATGCTGCCCAACATCTGTAGAGATATTTGCATCATCACCAAGAAGTTCACCTACACGTTTGATAACCCACTGAGGCTTAAGACGCTCAGAATCTTCGTAAAATGTAAGAGGATGAAGCTCATCAAAGTTATTAATAGTTTCTCTCCAAGATTCATAATTATCACTATCTATCTTCTCAATTTGCGCAAGCATATCTATAACAACATTTTTTACATCACCAACGATTGGATAGTTTGCATTCACAAGTTTTGAGATAGAAGCAGGGTCGATGTCAACATGAATTACTTCTGCATTTTTAGCAAATTCTGAAAGTTTACCCGTAACACGGTCATCAAAACGAACACCAAGCCCTATCACTAAATCTGTTTCACTCATCGCCATATTTGAAGCATAAGAGCCGTGCATACCAAGCATACCAATAAGGAGCTCATCATCATGGCTTAAAACGCCACGAGCCATAAAAGTCTCAACAGCTGGGATTCCAGTCTTTTGAACAAACTCTCTTACTTCATAAGCTGCATTTGCATTGATGATACCACCACCAAGATAAAAGAGAGGGCGCTTAGCATTTGCTATAGCTTCCATCGCTTTTTTTATCTGACGAGGATTACCCTTCGTATGAGGCTTATATGTCTCTAAATCAAGCTCGATATCATAGTCAAACTCTTCTATCTGTGCAGTTACATCTTTTGGAATATCAACATGGACAGGGCCCGGACGACCAGTTCTAGCGATGTAAAAGGCTTCTTTTAAGATACGAGGAAGATCTTTTGCATCAGTTACAAGGTAGTTGTGCTTTGTACAAGAACGGCTAATACCAACAGCATCTATCTCTTGAAATGCATCTGTTCCTATAAGGCTCATAGGAACCTGACCGGAAACTACAACTAAAGGAATAGAGTCCATATAAGCATCAGCTAAACCTGTTACCGCATTTGTAAAACCTGGACCAGAAGTGATCATCGCCACCCCAACTTTTCCACTTGCTTTTGCATAACCCTCAGCAGCATGGACAGAAGCTTGCTCGTGTCTGTTAAGTATATGTTGAAATTTATCTTGTTTATAAATCTCATCGTAAACATTCATGATTGCCCCACCTGGGTAACCAAAAACTGTGTCTACGCCCTCGGCTATAAACGCTTCTATGACCATCTGTGCACCACTAATTTGCATGAAAAGTCTCCTGTGTAAAAAATATGATTTAAAAAATCTTGTGATTATACTAAAAAAAAGTTGTGTTTAGGGTTAAAAAGATAGACTAGAATATTTTTACTATATAAGCAAACTTATCATACTCTTTGTCGGAATAGATTCCTCTTCCATCGAAGCTTTCTATTTAAGTAGTAGTCTAAATATAATTTCATAGTGGATTAAAAATTACTACTACAAGAGTATGAAAATTGAAGATACAAAAATATTAGAAAAATTATTAGAGATAAGTAAAAATGGTAAGAGTAGACAAGAGAGAGTGCGAGTACATGCTTTAATACTTTCAAATGATGGACGAAAGAGTCAAGAGATTGCGAATATATTTGATGTAACACAGAGAACAGTTTTTCAATGGTTTAAAGATTATAAAGAAATCGGACTAGATTCATTAACTCAACAAGTTGGACTTAATTATCAACTAAAATGAGTTTTCAAACCCCCATTTTTTTAATTAAGTCTAAGTTACTTACAGTATTGGCATTTAAAAGCGAAATGTATGAGAAAATAGAACTAAGAGAAGTTTAGCTTTCATGACTTAACTCCTCTAGTTCTTGTTGCAGTGCTTTAAGTTCATTACTTGAGTTTTGATTTTTTAAATTATCTTGAGAGGATTTAGTTTTGGGTTTAAGAGTAAGTCTGTTTTGTGCTATAAACTGATCAGCTTCTTTTATGAGAGAAGAGGCATCATCATGAAGTGCTTTAACTTCATGTACTTCTTCAATTTCTTCCATTCTACTAACAGCTTTTTTTTCTTTAAATATCTCTTTGTAGTTAGAGATTTCCTGAGTTTGGGGCTTTACAAGTTTGGTTTCTTGTTTATTCCCCATCTTGCTATATAAATAGCTTAAAGATAAAATTTAAGACTAGTCTAAGATTGAAGGAACTATCATTGATGGTCGCCACATTTCTAAAGAGCCTTGCTTGAGCTGCTCTAGATTTAGTTTTGTTGTAGGGTATTTTTCTTTGAACTGTACAA
>WFNM01000087.1 GCA_015488615.1 Sulfurimonas sp. | reverse complement strand
CCATAATTTAACCACATCTCTTTAAGACCCAAAATAAGCTCCTATAAATTTTATTTTAAGATTATATCTAAAAAATATGTTAACTTTGTGTAGCCACAATCAAATTAGAGCTTAATCCATCCATCTTCGAGGGTCGTAGCCATCTGTTGGACGAGTAATTTCTTCATATTTGAGGAGTTTTTGCATCACTGTCTCTTCTCTTGTGGTAAAACCAAATTTCTTGTAAAATTTTATACTACTATACTCCCCATAAGTCTCAACAATTAGCTCCTTATAAACAGCTCCTGCTTCGAGTAGGAACTGTTCCATCATAGCAGTTGCTACACCTTTTCTTCTATGCTCTGGTAGTACTGCTAGACTGAGTAGTGGTGCTTTGCCCTCAATTTTTCTACTCCATATCGCTCCAACTATAGTATTGTCCACTAAGGCATAGAGTCCTAAATCGTTTGGAGTAAGTCCATAGAAGTCATAGTATATGTTGAGATTGTCTGCATCTTTATGAGCATATGGTGTCATGTTATGTACGATTTTGCTCTCGCTTGAACGAAGGAAGTAAAGTGTTGGTGTCATAGGATTTCTTTTCTGAGAAGTATACACTAGCTAAGTAAAAAATTTAAGTAAAGTCAATTTTATTTTGTGTTATAATCATAAAAATGACTTTTAAGGAGGATGTTATGAAAGTAGCTCAGTACTTATTTCAGTCACCTTCAACAAGTTTGGTTCAGATCGGTAGGCTTGATCCAAACTCTGTAAAAGATGAAAGTATTAAAAGTAATGCAAGTTTACCAAAAGCAGTGATAGATGAGACTGTAATAAATGCTCAAAACTTTGAACAGGTACAAAAACAAGTAGTGAAACCGATGGTGACGGCTAAGACAATAGATTTGTATGCCTAAGTATTTAGCTGCTTTTTCCCTGTAAACTTTCTAGTATCCACGGCCATTCTCCATAGCCACTTTCGACATTTATATGTCCAGCATTTTCTAAAACTTTCATTTCTATGCCTAACTCTTTTTTCAAACTTTTTATTTCATTCATAGAGATATATGGGTCGTTTGTAGAGCTTATGAGAAGAGACTCTTTAGAATAGAGTTGTGTTGGTGTTTGCACTGGAAAAAACTCTGCCAACTCAGGAACCTTACACTGCATACTTGGTGGGGCTACAAGATAGAGCTTTTGAATCTCACTAAGTGCAGTAGTATTACATAAATGAAACCAGAGAGTATTTGCTAGAGAGTGACAGATAACTATGCCTGGCTTGAAGCTCTCAAGTGCCTCTAAAAGCTCAGCACTCCACACATCAAGCTTTGGTGTATCAACATTCGTGAAATGTAAAAACTGAACTGTGCCATACTCTTTTGCTATCTCGCTAGCAAGCCACGACTGCCAGTGAGGGAAGTCACTTCCTCCCCATCCATGAACTAAGAGGACTCTTTGGCTCATTAACTTACTCAACAATCTTTTTGAAGTTTTTAAGTGTGATAAGTCTGAGTTTATCGCTTTTAAGAGACTTAAGTTCTTTAGTAAAGCCATTTTTAGAGACTATGACAAGGATGTCTGCGTTTATGCCGGCTTTCTCGCAAGACTCTTGAAGTTTTGTGAGTTCACTTTTTTTGACCTTGGCGTTTGTGTAGCGACAGACTCCTGCTATAGTCTGCTTAGAGTTTGTTTTGGCATAGATGTCAAGCACAACATCTTCTTTAAAGTACGGGCGAATCTCTTTGAGTCTATCCTCTTTAAAGTTGAGCTTGAGAAGTTCATATGAGAGCTGAACAAAGGTAAGCTGTACAAATTCACTACGGCGTTTCTCCCAGCGCTCTTTCATCTCAGCATAGTCTCCATCACGAATTCCTTTAAAGATAGGACTGATAAACGCGAACCAAAAACGTAAAAATGGAGAGTTGAAGATGGCTGTTGACTTGTAGCTACGGATGATTTTTGCTTCGTTTAGCTCTAAGATGGCGTTTTCGCCTACATCTTTTGAAACAGCTGCTCTCTTAAACGCAGTCTGCATACGAGAGTCACCCATCGCAAGTCCTGTGAGTATAGAGTGGTGAAGAGGCAAGCCATCTGTAAGCTCTGTGATATCGTTACGGATGTATCTAAAGTCAGGAAGTATGAGCTCTTCAACAAGCTCTATAGTAGGCTTT
Organism: Sulfurimonas sp.; assembly: GCA_015488615.1. Lineage (GTDB taxonomy): Bacteria > Campylobacterota > Campylobacteria > Campylobacterales > Sulfurimonadaceae > Sulfurimonas. Next base: position 1,658 of record WFNM01000087.1, on the reverse strand, counting down.
GTGCAGTCTAAGTTGCCCCACTCTACACCACCAAAGACAGAAAACTTCTCTATAGCATCTTCCATCGTAGCTGGTTTGTTCTCTTTATAAAATGATCGAAATTGTTCAAGTAGAGTATCTTTACTTAGTATCATTAGGTAACCTTTATCTTCTATTTGTGCAATTATACAACAATGTGTACACAAACACTACACAAAACTTAGATACAATACTTCAAAACAAAATGAAAAGGACTTTCAAATGAAAAAATTAAATCTTACAGCTCTACTTTTAGGGGCAGCATTATTTACAGGAATTGGTGCTGTGAACTTAAGCGCTTCAGATATGAAATGTGGTGCTGGGAAATGTGGCAATGCCAAAAAAGCTCCTGCAATGAAGTGTGGTGCAGGAAAGTGCGGTGATGCCAAAAAAGCTCCTGCAATGAAGTGTGGTGCAGGAAAGTGCGGTGATGCCAAAAAAGCTCCTGCAATGAAGTGTGGTGCAGGAAAGTGTGGCGATGCCAAAAAAGCTCCTGCTAAAAAATGTGGTGCTAGTAAGTGCGGAAATAAGTAATCTTTCTATCTTCTAAAAAGTTCTACAACAAGTAACTCTCCTTTGAGAGTTGCCTCTTCTTTTTAATATCCTTTTTCTCCTTTAAGTTGCTAGATTAAGTAAGTTGTAACAATTAGATTACTTAAATTCGCTATAATAAAGCATGAAAAGTAAACTACTCGTATTTATACAATTTTTTGTCATTTTTTTAATGATTTTACCTCTTGGTGCCGCTACTTCTACTCTTATATATGGGCTTGTCATTATTGGAGTTGGTGCTCTTATTGGATTTTTAGCTATTAATAAAAATGAACTAGGAAATTTTAATATTCGTCCAGATATTAAAGAAGACTGTACTCTTGTTACTACTGGGATTTATAGTATTATTCGTCACCCTATGTATATGTCTGTAATCATAAGTATGCTCGGTATTGTAGTGATTTATCCTATGCCTTATGAGTATGTACTCTTTGGGATTTTGCTTATTACTTTATTGATAAAGCTTTTTTATGAAGAGAGCATGTGGAAGTGTGAGAGTCAAGAGTATATAGAGTATATAAAAACAACTAAACGCTTAATCCCTTACATATTTTAAGATTTTTTGCGAAATGGAACTAACACTTTTAGTAAAATCTTTTGCTGGTTTGGTATTTATTCTTGTACTATTACTCTACTTTTTGCTAAGTAACTCTAAAAAGAAGACTTTAGCCAAGAAAAAAGTTAAAGAACAAAAAGAGAGAAATACTTTCCCTTCTCTTGAGAGTTTAGTGGCTATAGTCAAAAACAAAAAGTCTACAAAAGTAGAGCTATCAGAAGCAATAGATAAAATCCTCAAGTATCATGGAATAATTCACCCAAAACTAGGTATACGTAGCCATCCGGATTTTGATATTTATGGGCTTGTAATGCTTAAAATTTGTCACCATCCACATACAGATAAAAAGATTATTTTGAAGTATGACAAAGAGTTACGAGCAAAAAACCCTGAATATGAACATGAGATAAATGATTTTTTAACAAAGGGACTTAACACGAGAGGTATGTAAGTGCTTTACTCTTAAGCCTGTCGTTTATTAAAGCCTGAAGTCCCACTCTTGGCGTTTGCTACGAACTCGCTAGCATAGGCT
>WFNM01000086.1 GCA_015488615.1 Sulfurimonas sp. | reverse complement strand
GAATCTCTGAGGGTCCACCACTTATCACTTACAAACTCCTATTTTACTGTTAATATTTTTAATATGCACCGATCTGCTTTATCGTGTATAGAAATTTATTTTATTTGCTATACTTCCATCAATAAAAGATGATTTAAGTTATATTTTAGTTTGCCTTACATTGATGACTTCTAGTTATACAGTATAATTCACCTCATAAAAAAGCTTCATATTAGATTTTAACCACCCCAGCAATGTGGTGTATTCAAATGCAAAGGAATTACAATGGGAACATTAGTAAACGGTACAATTAAATGGTTTAACGAAGATAAAGGTTTTGGCTTTATTGAGCAAGAAGATGGTGGAAAAGATATATTCGTACATTTCCGTCAAGTTAACAACTCAGGTCACGGACGTGTTTCACTAAACGAAGGTCAAAAAGTGACTTACGAAATTGGTGAAGGAGACAAAGGTCCTCAAGCAGAAAACGTTACAGGTCTATAATCTTTTTATGAGTTGATTTCCCACTCATAGTATCTATACAATTCATGTAAATTCCATGAAACTCTCTTCCACTAAAAATTTCCAATTTTAATCTTTCAGCAATTTAAGAAATTTTTACTTTTATAAAAACTAAATAAATAGGCATGAGATTTGGTTTTATTCATATTTTTAAAAGATAACTCTATCCTTTAAAATGCCGATGATTTATGCTAATAAACTCTCTATATTCTCTGTATAAAGTTCCATGTAATCTGCTGTATTCAAATACAAAATCTCTCTTGATAAATATATGCCTATATGAAAAACTTGATGCATTAATAACTTTGCTATAATTCACTAATGAAAAATAAAATAACAATAAAAACAATTTTCGATCTCATTTTAGATAAAAAATCTGCTCTTATCTATGGGCAGATAGTGACACTTCTTGCAATACTAGTAAGTGTACCTATTCCTCTTATGCTCCCCATTCTTGTGGATGAAGTTTTACTTCATAAGCCTGCTACATTCGTGCACTTTATAAATTCTTTTCTTGGAGAGAGTTCCTCGTTTACCTACATCGCTATTGTCACTTTGGCTGTTGTTTTTTTACGAATTATTTACTATCTTCTCATTGTAGTTTTAACAAAAATTTTTACGAATATTGCAAAGTATGTTACCTTTATGATTCGCTCACGCTTGCTTGCTCACTTAGAAGTTACTTCTATGAACGAGTATGAGACACTTGGGAGTGGAGCTATCACCTCTAACCTTGTTACAGATGTCAATACACTTGATAGTTTTATCATCACTGGTGTAAGCAAACTTGTTTCCTCTACCCTAACACTTATCGCTATTGGTATTGTTTTACTTGCTATTGATCCTATTTTAGGGATTATGATTTTAGTTATCCAGCCTGTGATAATGTTACTGAGTAAAAAAATGTCAGCTCATGTCGGTAAGCTAAAAAGTGTAGAAAATAGTGCGGTAGCCTCTTTTCAAGAAGATGTAGGCGAGACACTAGAACTTTTTGGTCAGATAAAAGCAAGTAATCAAGAGAAGTACTTTTTTACTCGTGCAGAGGAGAAGGCAGCTCATATACAAAAGACTTCTAATGAGTATGGCTATAAAAATGTAGCTTATGAGCGACTCTCTTATACTATCTTCCTCATTATGTTTGAGGTACTTCGCGCGAGTGGACTTCTTCTTGTTGCCTATAGTAATCTAAGTATTGGGATGATGTTTGCAATGTTTGGGTATATCTGGTTTATTATGACACCCGTGCAAGACTTGCTCTCTTTTCAGTACTCCTACTCTTCAGCCTTAGCAGCCCTAGAGCGAATAAACAAAATACTTGCACTCAAAACAGAAGCAAGTGGTACAAAAAAACTAGTTTCTCACTCTGTAAATATTTTCTTAAAAGATGTTAGTTTCTCTTACTCACAAGAAAAAGAAATACTCAAGAACATCTCCTTAGAGATAGAGCCATCTAGTAAAATAGCACTAATTGGAGCAAGTGGAAGTGGTAAAACTACTCTTGCCCAAATTATTTCTGGCTTTTATGAAAAATCTTCTGGTACTCTTAGGTACAACGATATTGAGATCGAAAAGTTAGATAAATCTTCTCTGCGAAAAGAGATATTTTTAGTCCTACAAATGCCTATACTTTTTAATGCAAGCCTGCGTTTTAACATCACAATGGGAGATAAAAGTGTAAGCAATGCAGAGATAAACAAAGCACTAAAAACTGCTCAGCTTCATGAGATGATAGAAAAGATGCAAAATGGTTTAGAAACTATAGTTGGCCATCATGGTGTAAGACTATCAGGTGGACAGAGACAGCGTTTAAGTATAGCTCGCATGATTATTGCCAATCCTAGTGTAGTTATTTTTGATGAGTCTACCTCTGCTCTGGATGTCCACACAGAGATGAAACTTCAACTAGCACTAGAGCCTATACTTAAAAATAAAACCGTCATAACTATCGCTCATAGGCTCTCTACAGTAAAAAGTGCAGACCTAATCTATGTACTAGAAGATGGACAAATAGTCCAGCACGGGACACATACAGAGCTTGAAAATCAAGAGGGTCACTACAAAGAATTTGTAAAAAAACAACTTATCTAGGATATACTTCTCATTATGAAAACTGAAATATTCCCACAAGAACTTATACTAAAAGAGGTACAAAATACTCCTCTTGTGCTCAAAAAGTCAAAAGATTTATACTTTAAAAAAGGTGAAGACCCACTCTCTAATAGAGATACTCTACACTATTTTTACTTCATCATGAGTGGTAAGATAAAGATTTACGACATAGACTTTGAAAGTTCCAAAGAGCAGACCCTTTATATGCTCTCACATGGAGATATGTTTGATGTGGTGGCTTTACTTGATGGCAAACCAAACCAATACATTTCAGAAGTCTTAGAAGAGGCTCATGTCATTCAAGTGCCTCTTATTGATGTAGAGCAGATGATACTCAGTGATGAAAAGTTCCGCCAGTATTTCTTTGCATATGTCGCTTCACAGCTTAAGTCTATGGAAAACCTCGCAGTGAGTCTCTCTTTTTATGATGTCTATCAAAGAGTACTGCATCTCTTTGCTCGTTTTACTAAAACTGTTGATGGGAAATCAAAACTCGATGTTATAGACAATCTCTCTCATGATGATCTGGCTTCTATGGTGGGTAGTGTTCGTAAAGTAGTCAATCGCTCTATTCAGAAAATAAAAAAGGATGGCATCATCGAAGTCTCTCGAAAAAACATCCATATAAAAAACTTTCAAAAACTCTTAGATAAGTTGAGTGTGTAAGGATGAGTACTCCTCCAACTTCTCTTGTAAAGTTTTCTCTACTTGTTCTTTCAGCTCTCGGTGTGATGTCCGGAATAGCTGTAGTTGCAGCTCTACCACTCATCGCCCATCATTTTAAAGATGTAGAACATATAGAGTTTTTGTCCAAACTGCTCTTGACTATACCCTCTGTGATGGTGGCAATTTTTGCTCCATTCGCCGGTATGCTTATAGACAAAATAGGCCGACTCAAGCCTCTTTTTGTGGGGATAGTTTTGTTTATCATTGGTGGGAGTTCTGGATACTTTTTAGAGAACTTTTACTATATCTTAGCTGGCAGGGCAGTACTTGGTTTCTCTGTAGCACTTATTATGACAGCTTCTCTAGCCTTAGTGGGTGACTACTTTGAAGATAAAGAGCGACACAAGTTTATGTCCTTGCAGGGCATGTTTGTGGGGCTTAGTGGGATTGTCTTTATCCTCTCTGGTGGGTTTTTAGCACATCTAGGCTGGAACTATCCTTTTCTTATCTATCTTGTGCCACTTCTTTTTTTACCCTTAGTTTTTAGCTCACTCAAAGAGCTACCCCATGCACATAAGCACACAGCCACAGATTTAGAGTTAAATGCTAATCTCCTGCCTGTCTACATAACCGGCTTTTTCTCTATGCTTCTTTTTTATATGCTACCAACACAGCTTCCTTATCTAGTAATCAATGAGCTTGGAGGCTCACCCTCTTTAGTCTCCTACTTTATCGCGTTTTCTATGCTTATCACAGCTACAACATCCAAACAGTACCATTATCTCAAAGCAAGACTAAGTTTTGCACAGATTTTTATGATTACCTATCTCGCGTTTGCAGTGGGACTTTTCATCATCTCACAAGTGCATTATGTCTACCATCTCTTTTTTGCTAGCTTTTTTATGGGTGTAGGCTTCGGGCTAGTGACAGTCAATGTCAACACATGGCTACTCTCACTCGTGCATGCCTCTAAACGCGGTCGAGCTGTAGGACTACTTACTTCAAGTTTCTTTTTTGGACAGTTCTTCTCGCCCATAGTTTTTGAGCCAGTTGTAGCGAGATTTGGTATACAAGGACTCTTTTTTATTATCTCTATAGTATCACTTATTGT
>WFNM01000085.1 GCA_015488615.1 Sulfurimonas sp. | reverse complement strand
GTCTCATTTACATCATAAAGTGTAAGTTGTGAAAGAATCATTCCTGTTTTAATGATAGGTGTGTTTATAAAGATAGAAGAGTCTACTATCTTTGTATTGTCTTTGAGATAGGATTCAAGGTTTGTTGTTCTTCTTGAAACATAGTAATTAATAACCTCTTTTTCTGGTGTAACAACAGGGATTACTTCCTCCTTTTTCTCTTGTATTTGTGAAAAAACACTAAATGTCTCTCCCAAAAATGAAGAGCTACTGTTCTTATCTTTAAAGATAGTAGTAGGATGTTTAAACTCTTTGCTCTGGTACTTTGCAAGTCTCTTGCCTGTCTGTGACTTGTCAGAGAAGATGACTAAAGGCTCATAAGCTTCTTTAAGAAGTAGATCACTTTGTGCTTCATAGTCTATAGCCCCAAAGGTTAAAAATTGAGAACTTGTGTTGACATCTTTTTTATTAACAGTAGGAAAGTAAATATGTAGAGTAGGATTGATAGCGATGATATTGTTTGCACCTGTTTGTGTGAGTGGTGCGATGATATACTTAAATCCATCCTTTCTTATAGCATCAAGTGCAGCACTTAAGTCCTCTGTATTTTCACTTTCTACCTTGTAGCTTTTGAGCATAAAGGGGTGATTTTTTGTCATTAGGTATGCAAAACATGCATTTGTTGTAGAAGAGGCATATTTTCCTATCTTTTTATAAGGAAGAAGGAGTGCAATTCTGAGTTGTTTGCCACTTGAAAATGAACCGAGGTTAAAGATAGAAATAAACATCAAACGTGCATCATTTTGCTCGACATTGTCTAGTTTTTTATAGGCATATGCTAAAAAAGAGAAGACCATTCCATTGTCTAAATACTCTTGCATGCACTCTGTATCACATTCATAAGGATCAAGATTCTCTATATATGTTTTTGGTATAGGAATATTCGAGAGCATAAAGCTTTGTGCAAATACAAACACAGGGAAAAGTAGTAATAGTAGTTTTTTCATAGGGAACTCTTTATAGTTTTTAGGTCATTCATTGTAATTTTTTTTAACTCAGGATTTCTTAGAAGATACTGAGGGTGGTAGATAGGAATAAGCTTCATCTCTTTAAACGCGATAACATGGCCTCTGACATTTTCAAAGTTTCCATTATCTCCTGTAAGATGGGAGTAAGCATCTTCGCCTAAAGTCACTATGACTTTTGGTTTTATAAACTCTATCTGTGAGTAGAGATAACTTTTACACGAGTTATACTCTGAGGGCGATGGTTTGTTAGTATTGAGAGGTTTACACTTTACACAGTGGGTAAGAAAAATATCTTCAGTAGACATATGAAGTACTTTTTCTATCATGTTTTTGAGTGTTTCACCTGAACGGCCGCTATAGTATCTGTTAGAGTTATCTTGTGTTTGAGAGACACTAAAGTCGACCACTATTAAGTCTGTATCTGTAGCACCATAACCACCCATACTCTGTGTACGAGATTTACTTAGGTCACAGAGATGACAAGAGCTAATATTACTCGCTAATTCATCTACACTTGCAGGTATCTCATAACTCGTTTTTTCGTTAATGTTAAAATGGTCGATATACTCATAACCCATAGCTTTTAGTCTATAGAGATTCTGTAAAAGTACAAGGTTTTGATACGACTTCAATACTACCACCATAAATGTAAATTTAATGTGAGTATATTCAAAGTGTGGTTAAAATCTACTTTATAGAGAAAATTATGTTATGATATTGACAGATAAGTAGGAGTTGCTTTATGGATATACAGAGTGATAATTTAATAGTTACTAGTTTTAGCCTCTCATCTTCAAGTGAGGTCGAGAGTATACTCTCTCAGGTACGAAGAGTGAGACAAGAGTATATGATCATTCAGATACACTCCTTTATACATAATACAGTACTAGTACAAAATCTAAAAAAAGAGCTTGAAAAAGCTTTTCCTCAAGTAAAAATATCACTATTTAAGCATAATGATAAGACACAAACACAAGTTAATATCTTTGGCTTGAAAAAATTTGATCAAGATGAGACACTAAGTGAAGTGATGCTAAATCAGTTTTACACAATGTATTTAGAAAAAAATGAGAGCGAAGGAAAGTATCGTCATCAACTTTTTAGTCGCTACTTTATAGATCATCTCACAAACTTACCAAATGTTTACCAACTACGAAAAGATTTTCAAACAGATGAAGAGAAGGGTCTTGTTCTCATAAAGATAGATAACTTTCTTAGTATCAATAACTTTTATGGTTTTGTGATTGGTGACTTAATTATTGAAGAGATTTCAAAATACTTAAGAGAAACTCTTCCCCAACATAAAATTTATAGATTATCTGGTGCTGAATTTGCATTTTCTATGGAAAAAAAATTAGATTTTTACGATTTAAAAAAATACCTTAATGAAGTTTATAAAAAGATAAATTCTTTCTCTCTACAGTATCAAAATAGTAAAATTTTTATAGATTTTACACTCTCTTCAACAGCAGGTTTAGATAATACTAATATCTTCTCGAAAGTTTCCATAGCTTTAGGATATGCAAAAGAGATAGGTGTACCTTTTTGGATTTATGAAGATAAAATGAATTTTGAAAATGACTATAAACATAATCTAGAACTCTCTGAGATAGTAAGAGAGGCTGTAGATAAGTCAAGGATAGTTCCTTATTTTCAAGCTATTATAAATAATAAAACAGGAAAAATAGAGAAGTATGAGTGTTTAACTCGCTTACTTGATGCACATGACAATGTACTCTCTCCACTGCTTTTTATTCCCATCGCAAAAAAGATAAAGTCTTACTATCAGATTACAACTCAGATGATTGAAAAGTCCTTTAGCATATTTGAAAAAAATGAATTAGAATTTAGTATAAATCTTCCTATTGAAGATATTATCGATAATGATATTTTTCATTTTATTATTCAAAAATTAGACTCCTCTTCTGCTTCAAAAAGAGTTACTTTTGAGGTAGTAGAGTCTAAGTCTATTGGTGATTTTAATAAGGTCAAAAAATTTATTAATGAAATAAAACGTTATGGTGCAAAGATAGCGATAGATGATTTTGGAAATGGTTACTCTAATTTCTCTTATCTTATAAAAATTAAAGCGGACTACATTAAGATAGATGGTTCACTTATAGAGAATATTCATATAGATAAATCATCACTAATAGTTGTTGAGACTATAGTAGCATTTGCTAAGAAGCTTGGTATGAAAACTATAGCAGAATATGTGCATAGTAGTGTAGTAATGGACAAGGTTAAAGAATTGGGTATAGATTATTCACAAGGTTTTTATATTGACCAGCCAACATTATATGAAGAGTAAAAAATAGATATGTTAAAGAAGGGAGTTAAAGAAGACTAAGAGCTAAAAAGCTCTTAGTAGAGAACATAGGTGTGTAACTACTGAGCTACTTCAACTACAACTGCAGTTGATTCCCAAATACCGT
>WFNM01000084.1 GCA_015488615.1 Sulfurimonas sp. | reverse complement strand
GCAGATGCTGCTGCTGAACTTTTCAGAAAATTTCTTCTTGAAAGTGACATATTCTCTCCTGTTCGATAATTATTTTGTTAATTATAGTGTCTATTAACATAGCTAAAGTATATCACTGTAGAGAATTGAGAAAATTGATTTAAGTCAATAAATTAAATATTTTGTAAGAAGAAGGATATTTAGCACCTATAAATGGTGCTAAAAAAGAAGAAAAGTATAAAGTTAGTTTAGATTCTACCACCAGCTTGAACACCCCAAGTCGTTCTCCATCTTGTTTTAACAAGACTCAGACCTACGATAGCTACAAGAACAACTGCTGTGAAGATTAAGAAGCCTTCAGTGTAGCCACCAAATGTTCCCTTAGACCAACCAAGAGTTTTGATAAGAGCTGTTCCACCAAGACCACCAGCACAACCAACAAGTCCAGTCATGATACCAATATCTTTGCCAAAACGCTGTGGTACGAGTTGGAAGACTGCACCATTTGCCATACCAAGATTTGCCATGATAAGGAAAAGAACAAAAATAGCTGCATAAAATGGTAAGTCAATAAGTGCTGTAATAGCTACAAGAGCTGCAACTAGACCATAGAAAAAGTAGAGTGATTTTACTCCACCCACTTTATCTGCTGTACTTCCACCTACTGGGCGAAGAACAGCACCAGCGAAGATACAAAGTGCACCGAAGTATCCAGCTATAACTTTTACATTACTTTCATCTAGTATGTTAAGACCAAATGCAGACATGTCGGCTTGGTATGTATTCATAAGATAAACTTTCATGTATCCAGCAAAACCAACGAAACCACCAAAACTTATAGCATAAAAAAGTGAAAACCACCAAGTATCTTTGTCCCCAAGAAGTTTGATGTAGTCTTTTATTTTTTTAGGGCGAGATGTATAGATGTCAGCAGGAGCATCTTTGGCTAGGAAAGCATAGGCGATAAATACGATGATAGCCATCGCAGCACCAACACCAAAAACAGCGTACCAACCGTAGTACTCTGCAATCTTTGGAGCTAGTAAGAAATCGATGACAACACCAATGTTACCAGCTCCAGCAATACCTAAAACAACTCCTTGAAGTTTAGGTGGATACCATTGACCAGCTTGTGGAAGAGCGACTGCAAATGCAGCACCTGCAAATCCAAGACCAAGGGCTACAACAAGAAGGATTTCATAGGTAATCGTATTACCCATATAAAATGCAGTAAGAAGCGAAAGGATAACTATCATTTGAGAAATAAGTGCTGTTGTTTTAGGACCAAGTTTATCAACACTAAATCCAAGTACTATTCTAAGAATTGCTCCTGAAAGAATAGGGAGGGAAAGAAGTGTAGCCTTTTCACCTGCTGTTAAAATATGACCGCCAAGTGCAAGTGCTTCAGCTATCTCTGTAGAGAGTGGACCGAGCATAGTCCACACCATAAAACTCATATCGAAGTATAAAAAGGCCATGAATAACGTTGCTGTGTGTCCTTGTCCTTTTAAGTCTTTAAATCCTGCCATAAAATTTCTCCTGTAAAAAATCTAAATTGATGGCATTATTATAATAAAATTAGGAGAGAATAATAGTAAAAAGTTGGTTAAAATTTAATCATATATGAGTTCCCTTTGGGGTAATAGTGATATTTGCATCTTTAAACATTTCATCACCAAAACTTTTGACGGCCAGTGTACTTGCTAACATCAATAATATAACAAAAGAGAGAGCAAGTAGGGCTATCCAGTAGCGTTTCAGTGTTTTTATCATGCTAGACTATTCTGCTTTTTTTGGAGCGATTGGAGTATAGTCAACGCATCTAGCTGTAAAAAAGTCTCTAGCAAAGTCCTTGTTTTTGAAATAGTCACCCTCTAAATGCCATCCTAACTTTTTTGAAATAATGACTGATTGTGAAATTGTACGGTGCATTTTATTCTCACAAATAATAGTCTCTCCTTGATTAAAAAGAGCAGCAACTCCTTCCATTCTTTGAATTGTAAGCATATAGTGAACACTTATCATTAACATAAATATACCACCCACACCTAAGAGGCCGCGTTTAAATGCAACACGAGGCATAAAATCCCTTGTTGTGACAAATGCTGTAATAGCGAGAAAAAAGAGCATTATAGTTATGTAAACTATTTCGAGTTCAAAAAATTTTTCCATGTAAAAATCCTAAGTCTTTAAGTATAAGTTAATTATATCAGTCCATAGGTTAATAAAGTTTGATACATATCAATTTGAATGTATGTAAGTATGTGCTATCATTAGTTACTTTAGAAATTAGGATATATAGTATGAATATGAAACAGGGAATGTTTATTGGAGTAATAGCTGCATTTTTGATACTTGGATTTGTTTCCATGCAAAGAGCGATGCCAGATGCTAAATCGGATAGGATTTATAAAGCAATCGAAGTTTACTCTCCTTATAAGTTAGAAAAGCGTATGGGTGGACTTACTATAGTAGATTCTCGCGATGGTCGAAAGGAAAAACCAAGTGCTGCTGATGTTCTTCTGCGTTTAGATGAACTAGATGAAGTGTGGGGTAAAAAACACTTAAAGATAGAAAATGATGCAGTCGTTGTTTTTGGGGACAATAACCAAAGCATAGTAAAAATCCATATACAAACGCCACAAGAAAAAGCTTGGGTGAAAAAGTTTTACGGTATCTAAACTGTGAAAACTTTTCTTGTAGGTCTACTCTCTTTGATTACTTTGCTTCAGGCCGAGTCATTAAGAGAATATGCCCATTCCAAAGGTTTACGCAGCATACCAAAAGATTTTGCACAACTTAAACGCGAGGTAGAAGAGCCAGACAATAAGATGAGTAGAGATAAAATCATCTTAGGTAAAAAGCTTTTTTTTGATAAAAATCTCTCATATGATAGAACGATTGCCTGTGCGAAATGCCATAATCTTGAAAAAGGTGGTGTTGATGCTAAGCCTACAGCTATAGGATATAAGGGTCAAGAAAATCCTTCGCATTTAAACTCACCTACTGTTTTAAACACTAACCTTGGCTGTAAAGCTTGTCATTTTGGTCCAGCAGTAGGCGGTCGAATGATACAGAAATTTCCACTTCGTGAGTATAATAGTATCTTAAGTATAACCTCTAAGTTTGACATGAAGACAAATAGCCGAAGTGTGGATGAGGTGGCATTTAACACTGCTATGCAACATGATTTTCCATTTCCAAACAGAGGTGGATTTATGGGCAAAGATGGTGCAAGAAAGTTTCGTGTTCCTATCCTACGAAACATCTCTAAAACTGCTCCATACTTTCACAATGGGATGATAAAAAGTTTAAGAGAAGCCATAAAAATAATGGCAAAGTATCAAGTCGGTGTGAACCTTACACCTATACAATTAGATGATTTAGAAGCATTTCTCAAGTCACTTGATGGTAAACTTGTAGAGTATAAAAATAGGGATGAAAAATAATGGCAGTAAATGATTTAGTGATAATACTTGTGATGACATTTCCGATGTATCTTTTTAGTATATTTCCAGGGATTAAGGCGAGTGAATACTTAGAAAAAAAATACGGGATAAGCGAAAGCAAAAAGAGAGCAGTTATGGTAGGTGGCACATTTTTATTTGCCCTTATGCTCTCTTCACTTTTGTACTATGTGTGATACTATGAGTTATTTTCCCGCATTTATAAAACTCGACAACAAAAAGATACTTTTAGTAGGAGCGGGTAATATCGCTCTTGAGAAACTAGAAAAGCTTCTGGTTTTTACAAAAAATATAATGGTAATCGCTTTAGAATTTTCCCCTGAGATGCTTTCACTATTAAAAAAAGAAAAGATAGCCTATGAGAAAAGAGCTTACGAAAAGGGTGATATTAAAGATATGAGTATGGTCATCATCGCCGTAGATGATATTGGGCTACAAAAAATTATTTATGATGAATCTCAAGCATATAAGTGTTTATGTAATAGTGTTGATTCTGTAGAGTATTGTGATTTTATCTTTCCATCGTTTATAAAAAATGAAGATCTTACTATTGCTGTGTCTACATCTGGAAGTTCTCCTGCATTTGCAAAACATTTTCGTATCTATTTGGAAGGGCT
>WFNM01000083.1 GCA_015488615.1 Sulfurimonas sp. | reverse complement strand
TTTCAAGCTTTAAACGCAATACTAAAGTGGTTTTAATAGATCCGAGTGACATAGCACCTCTCTCTCTTGAAAAAGGTGAAAAGTTAAATATCATACTCTCTCCCTCACTTTACTGGGTAAAGAAAATGTCACTCCCTGTAAAAAGTGTCCGTGAAGTGAAAAAACTTCTTCCTTCTATCTTTGAAGACTCTTTACCCTCGGCTACCTACTCTTACACAGCCTACAAGAAAGAAGACAATTTTCTCCTTTTTGCTTATGAAGACAAAAAAATCCTGGACTTTTTGAGCACAAAGGGTATAAGTAATGCTCATATCCGTGGTGTTTACTTTGCGCAGAGTGAGTTTGAAAATAGTAAAGAAGCTTACACAGTTTCTAAGACTCAAAGTATCATGAGCAAAGATGGTCTTGTTGTTCTTGTCCCCTCTGCTTGGGTCAAAGAGAGTCAGCCACTACATTTAGAAGAGAAAGCCCTCTCAAAACATAGAATTACTCTCCATCAGTTTGGGCATATTGTCGATACGAAGAGTCTTTATACTATAGCAGGGATTTTAGGGGTTTTAGCCATCATCCTCATGGTTGAGATATTTATAGCGAGTACTAAACGCGATGCTATTTTAGCTTCTAAAGATGCACTATTTTCCAAATATAAACTTCAGTCTACTATGTTTCAAAATAGGGCTACACATACAAAGTATTCTGCTATTCACACGAGGCAGACACATCTTAGAGAAGATATATCTTACTTTTTAAGCATGCATCTAAAATCGACACAGAAGATAAAAAGTATAGAGCTCAAACACAAAACATTCTTTGTAACTATTAGTGGTGTAACCAAGGGTAGTGAGAGAAGAATTCTCTCTCAGCTTAACTCAAAAAAGCTTAAGTACAAAACCTCTTTTAATGGTGAAACTATGAAAGTGGAGATCAAACTATGAATCAGATAAATCCTCTTCACATAGGTGGCTTACTCCTAACATTACTCGCATTTTTGATGTTTCAACTTAGTCATGTTCAATCGGAACTTGCTGAGGCAAAGAGAGAGTTTGCAAAGAGCGAAAAAGTTGCCGTAGACTTAAACTCTCTCAAAACAGTATATGCCAATAAAAAGAGAACAAAAAAAGCACTTGAACGTATACTTTCTCAGAGCTCTCTTCGCTCTGCAGGACTCGATATCAAACGCACAAAAGAGTTTGTAAAGATAAGCTCACCTAGTATAGATCTAAGAGCGCTCAACTCTCTTATGGGTAAAATACTCAACGGTTCATACAAGATAAGTGAGCTTAAAATCAAAAAATCAAGTGAGACAAAAGCTTCTCTCTTACTGGAGATTAAATGGTAAAAAAACTCCTTAAATTTTTCGCATATACCTTCTTCTTTGTAGTTGCACTTATGGTATTTGTACCAAAAACTAGTATATATTACTTACTAGAAAAAAACCTTAAAAAGTTTGATGTAGTTATCTCAGATGAGCAACTCAAAGAGTCACTTCTTAGTCTCAACATTACTAATGCACACATCTCTACTAAAGGTATAGATAGTGCTATTATAAGCAAAAGTGACATAACACTTCTTCTTTTTTACAACAAACTCTCTTTTAGAGATATCAAGCTCTCTTCAATAGTAGAAACCTATCTCCCGTCAAAAATAGCTTCATTAGAGATAGACTATTCACTCTTACATCCGCTTACTTTAGAAATAAATGCAGAGGGAGATTTTGGTGAAGCAAGAGGCTCTTTACATCTTCTTGATAGAGATGTTTCTCTCATTTTAAAACCCTCAAAAAAGATGTTTACTAGCTATAAAAAATCCTTAAGATTTTTCAAGAAAGATAAAGATGGGGAGTATACTTATGCAAAATCTCTCTAACACAAAGTTTCTTCCTGTTCTTGTAAAACTTTTTATACTTCTACTTGTGGCAAAAATTATAGGCCTTTTAGTTTGGTGGTACATGCCAAGTGAGGGAGTTGAGCTCAATGCAAAAAAATCTTACCAAGCCAAATACCAGAGAGTAGACTTTAAAAATATGCTTATGCCTACAAAAGTAGTTAAAGAGACAAAAACCCAAGAGCAATCCTCCACAACAGGCAGTGCCTTTAGTATAAATTCTCTTGTACTCAAGGGGCTCTATGGAAGTAAGTTTCACGGTTTTGCCATCCTTGCAAAAAAATCTTCTCCTCAAAAGACAACAATTTTAAGTATAGGTGAAGTTTATGCAGGATACAAACTTAAAGAGATAGCACTCCAAGAGGTTTATTTTACAAAGGGTGGTAAGGACTATGCACTTTCTCTACCAAAAATTTCACATAAATCTTATGTAAAACATGTAAGAAGATCGAGACATAGAGCAAATATCAACGATACAGAGAGTGAAAAAGTAGTCACAAAACAGGACATTAAATACTATTCAAGTAATCCTTCTCGCATCTGGAAAGATATTGCTATAGCACCAGTAAAACATGGCAGAAAGATAGTAGGTTTTAAGATTAACCGTATCAAAAAAGGCTCAAAAATGGCAATGTTAGGCTTACAAAAAGGGGATATAATGATACGAGCAAACAATATACCGCTCACATCATTTAATGATGCCATTAACCTCTATAAAAAGATAGACACCATCGACACTATTGCTATTGTCGTACTCAGAAACAACGAAGAAAAGGAAATAATATATGAGATTCATTAAAATACTACTCTTAACAACTCTACTTGCACTCAGCCTCTCCGCTAGAGAGCAGGTCAATGTTAACTTCTCCAACTTACAGATAAATGACTTTATAAAATTAGTCTCAAAAGTGACACAAAAAAATATACTTATAAACAATAAAATCAATGGTACAGTAAACTTTGTAAGTACAACACCTGTCTATGATGATGAACTTATAGGCATACTTATTTCTGTTTTAGAGTCTAAGGGATATACACTTGTTAAAATGGGATCACTCTATCAGATACTGCGTTCTACTGAAGCAGCCAAACATAACGTAGCAGTGATAAAACCAGGTAAGCACCTTTATGGCTCAATTATGGTGACACAAACACTCCATATAAAAGCTGAAAATGTTGACATAGTTGCCGCAAAGATTCGTTACCTTATCTCAAAAACTGCGAAATTAATGACAATGAAAGAGAGCAATACTCTCATCATCACTGACTATCCAAAAAATATAGAAACTATCAAGCAAGTCATAAAAGATATAAACACAAATAAGCAAGCTATAGTTAAAATCATCTCCATAAAACATGCAAATGCAAAAAAGTTACAAACGAAACTTGTTGCTATTAGTAAGTCAATTTTTAATCAAAAAATTGTAGTAGACAAAGTCAAAATCATCCTCGATGAAAATATCAATGCACTAATAGTTATTGGTATACAAAAGAATGTCACTAAAATCGCAGCACTTGTAGAAAAAATGGATGTTGAGTCGCATGTTAGTAAAGGAGTGCAGATATTTGAGCTGAAAAACTCTGATGCTAAAGCAGTAGCAGTCTCGCTCAATGCAATCATATCTAAACAGGTATTTTCTGACCCATCACTCAAACCAAATATTTCTGCAAGTGAGGAGATTAACGCCATCATCGCTATTGGCGACCCTACAGTTATTAAGGGTATTAAACTCATTATAGATGAACTCGATAAAGAGAAATATCAGGTCTATGTACAAGCAAGAATTATCGAGATAAATAAAGCAAATGCAAAGAATGTTGGAATAAAGTATGGTTTTGATGCTGCAGCACTGAGCACAGAGGGCATTTACTCTTTAGCTACAAACTTTGGGGGTAAGGCTATTGCAGGTGCTATAGGTACAACTCTTGCCTCAACCGTTGTAGGTTCAGGTGCTACTAGTGGTTTTGCTCTTGGTGCTACACTTGACTTTCTTGAGACAAATAGTGCGGCAAAGTCTATTTCTAACCCATCAATACTTTGTGTAAATAACAAAGAATCCTCAATCTATGTAGGACGTACCATTTCTGTTTCGACTGGAAGCTTTGCAAATACAGGTGGTATCACAAACGCAGCAACAACATATAAACGTATAGATATTGGTCTGACGTTGAAGATAAAACCTCGTGTCTCTTCAAACGACAAGGTAACACTCGATGTTGAAACCATCTTAGAAAATGTAATTGATGATGGGAGTAACAATGTATCGGGGCAACCAGTCACTTCCAAACAAGAGGTGAAAACACAGGCTATACTTCGCCACGGTGAGAGTATTATCATCGGTGGGCTTGTAAAAACATATAACCGCAACTCTCTAAATAAAATACCAATTCTTGGAGATATTCCATGGATAGGTGAGTGGCTTTTCTCTTCTAAATCAAAAAGTATTGAACAGGATAACTTAGTCGTTCTTTTAACACCCTATGTAATAGATAAAAGTGAAAAACTTTCACAACTTCAAAAAGATCTTGGAGTTCTTGCTAAGCTACAAGAAAAATATAATGCTAAAATATTTGCAGATTTAGATAAAAGAGCAAAAGAAAAAGATAGTCGCAATGCTCTCCATGATAATAACGAGTCAAAATAGATGCTAAACTTAGAAGCACTCCATAATCTTCAGCTTGAGATTTATGAGCCAGAAGAGTTAAATACAGATATTAATGTTAAAAATTATCTACTTTTTAGTGAGCTAGATGGTATTGCAACTGCATTTGTCTGCGAACGCTACATGAGTGAAGCGACAAACTACTACTCAAAACTAGATATATCTTATCCTCTTGTAATGCTTGATGAGGATTCCTATGACAGACTTTATAACCGATTTTTAGAACTTCGCACAGATAAAGCTATAGAGACTATGCAAGAAGAGGATACAGAAGAGAGTGAAGAGGATCTTTCTCTCACAGACTTTCTGCGAACCTCAAGCGATATCCTAACTAGTGAAGAGTCTGCTCCTATTATCAAGTTTGTGAATGCTCTTTTTTATCAAGCAGTCAAAAAACGAGCTTCAGATATTCATATAGAAGTCCAAGAAAAAAAGGGTGAAGTGCGTTTTCGTATCGACGGAATGCTTGCTAAAAATGCAGACCTAGACAAAAAAGTCGTAGCCCTCATAGTCAGCCGTATTAAGGTTATTTCAAACCTTGATATTTCTGAGAAACGTATCCCTCAAGATGGGCGAACACAGATAAAAATAGCAGGTGAAGTGCTTGACATTCGTGTCTCTATACTTCCTACATTTTATGGTGAACGTGTGGTTATGCGTCTGCTTATGCAATCTTCTCAGATACCTCAGATAAATGAACTTGGCTTTGATGATGCACTCATCGGTGATGTAAGAAAACTGCTCCGTGCTTCTCATGGTCTTATCCTTGTAACTGGTCCAACCGGATCTGGTAAAACAACTTCTCTACACTCTTTTTTACGTGAAGTTGAAGAGCCACAAAAAAACCTCATAACAGTTGAAGATCCTGTGGAGTACAAGTCAAATAATATCGCTCAGATTCAAGTAAATGAAAAAGTAGGGCTTACTTTCGCCTCAGCTCTGCGCTCTATCCTCAGACAAGATCCAGATGTCATCATGATAGGAGAGATCCGTGATGAAGAGACAGCTGCTATCGCTATACGTGCTGCTCTTACTGGTCACTTGGTTTTCTCTACACTGCACACAAACTCAGCAGCAGCAACTATCTCGCGTTTATCAGATATGAATGTCGAGCCTTTTCTTATAAGCTCTTCCCTTCTTGGTATCTTAGCACAGCGTTTAGTGCGTGTTATCTGCCATGAGTGTAAAGAGGAAGATGTCCTTGCTGAGAACTTCGCAGAGGACTATAATCTTCCAAAAGATGCACTAATCTATAAATCAGTTGGCTGTAAAAAGTGTAACTACTCAGGCTACGCAGGTCGTCGCTCCATAGGAGAACTGTTAGTGATGAATGATGCTATAAAAGAGCTACTTAAAGTCACAACGGATGAGCACACTATAGCCACAGAGCTAGAAAAAGAGGGTCTTCAGACTATCTCTATGCAGCTCTCAAAAATGCTTCTTGAGGGTGAGACTACCCTTGATGAGGCTATTCGCATTGGTTTAGGTAATGCCTAAACGCGGCGTCTCTAAAAATGCTTTTACACTCATAGAAGTGATGGTCGCAGTGATGATAGTCTCGGTGGTTATAGCAGCACTTCTACAGATGAGAGGAGATACTTCTCATAAATTTATCGGCATAAAAAAGATGATGCAGACAAATCAATATAACTCTTTTTTACTCTCTCAAAATGACAAATATGGCTTTGAGGAATCAAATATTGATCTTTATAGACTTGTAGGTAATTTTGACTTAGAGAGTAATCTTCGGCGTAGACTTAAGGCTATTAAACTTCAGGTCGATTACGAAGAGCTTGATACTATCGACACGGCAGAGTTTGATGATACCGCCAAGGCTACAGATGATGGAGAAAAAGTGCAGAGTGATACAACAGGTATAGTCTTTGAGATAGGTAAAAGTATACTCAAAGCAGACCATTTTAGTACAAGCCTCATAAGGGTGCGAATACAGTGAAAAAGTCAGCCTTTACTCTCATAGAACTCATTATAAGTATAGTTATACTCTCTATCCTTATGCTTTTTCTTTATAAAAGTTATGCAGCACTCAACAAGTCAAATGCTCTTCTAGCCACAGAGACACAAAAACTCAAAAAAACTGAAATGATAAGAAAGAGTATCTACCTTGACTTTACAACTGCTATTTCTAAAAGTGTGAAGATTTTAAAGCAAAACACTAAAGAGGATGTTGTTTTTATGCAAACTCAAAATTCTCTGCATAAACGCATAAATCCTTATGTCGCTTATATCATGAAAAATAATGTACTCTATAGGCTAGAGTCCCTCAAACCTTTTACAGAGTATCCTTTAGGTGCCGATAGTGAGTTTGTGGTAGATAAACTAGGAGCTGTCAAGATTTTTAGAACATACGAGTCACGAGACATAAAAAGTGAGCT
>WFNM01000082.1 GCA_015488615.1 Sulfurimonas sp. | reverse complement strand
TTGATAGGCTTTGTTCACTATCAAGAGCAATTTGTCGCCCTTGTAAATACTCTAATGCAAAGCTCAATATCTTTTCCCATACCCAAGTGAGCGAAACTCTTCGATATCCCAATTTTCTAGTTTTGCATGGTGAAAAAAGAGTTCTAAGTCTTGTTCTGTGAGGTTTTGTATCTGCATGAAGTATTGTAGCTTTTTAGAGTTTGTAGAGTGCTTATACCGACTAAAGTCGGTGTTACAGTCGCCCTCTGTAACACGAATACAAGTTTAAATTGTAACCATCTCGTAACACCGGTTTTAACCGGTCTCCAATAACACCAATGCAAGTTTAAAGTGCAAGCATCTCGTAACACCGGTTTCAACCGGTATGTATTTACCACTAAGAAAAAGTGTTAATATTTCCGAGTACAAATGATATCTTTTATAGCTTGCGCGAGATGATTAGGGTGTGCTTCTTGACGGAGAGGGATTATTACCAATGACTTGGTATAAAGTGGCATCTCGCAAAAAGGAGATACCATGCAGTTAATGCTTACGGTTATCGTTATTCTAGTTGTCCTAGCCCGACCACTATATTAACTAGATGGGGCAAATGCCTCATCACCCGATACCGTAATTGTACAATAATATCTTCACAATTCAAAACAGGCGATTACTTCGCTTTAAAATTATCTACCTTCCCAACTGCACAAGAGACAAAACTTTTTGCTTTCATTGTTGAATCTTCCATAAAACTAAAACTCTGCCCAGATACTGGATAGCCTAGACCTTTGAGTGCTTCGTGTAGTTGTTCAACTTTTGACTCTTCTATATCTAGAGTAATTTCTCTTGGCATAACTTCTAGGTTGACTTCTATCTCGCCAAACTTATCAGCAAGCTTACTTTTAAGAGTTGAAGCACAGCCTTCACACTTGACATTATCCACTTTTATAGTTGTTTTCATTACTTTTTGCTCCCGCATTTACTTGCACCACATTTCATAGCAGGTTCTTTTTTAACTGCTTTAGATGTTTGCATACTATCGCCACATTTTCCAGCACCACATTTCATGCCCGAACTTGCACTTCCTTTTGGTTTATTCTCTGTGTCACTACAACTACTTAATGCTAACAAGAGTAGAACGGATATTACTAAAATCCTAAACATCTTTTTTTTCCATTTCTTTCTTTGCCATTATCTCAAAGAGTATAGGAATTATCACAAGACTTAAAACAGCTGAACTCACAATTCCTCCAAGCATAGGTGCTGCAATTCTCTGCATCACTTCACTTCCTATGCCATGAGTGTACATGATAGGAGCAAGTCCAGCAAGTATGGCAAATACTGTCATAAGTTTTGGTCGTAGACGTTGTACTGCACCTTCATAGATGGCAGCATTAAGCTCTTTGAGACCGAACTCTTTTCCGTACTTCTTTTTTGATTCAGCCACAGCCTCTTGGAGATAGACTATCATCACGATGGCGGTCTCAGCTGCAACTCCTAAGAGTGCTAAGAACCCGACAATAACGGCGATACTCATAGCAAAGTGAAGTATATCTATATAGATAAGCCCACCTAAAAGTGCAAATGGTAGTGTAAAAAAGACTATGAGTGTAGGCAATATTTTTCCTAGTGCAAAATATATAAGTACTAAGATAGAGAGTAGAACACCTGGAATAATCCAGACTATTTTTTTCATGGCACTCTCAAGGTACTGAGACTGTCCAGCCCATTCTATATAGTAACCAGGTTCAAATTTTATCTCATCTATTAATTTTTGTGCTCCTGCTACATACTCTTTAGCAGTAACTCCTTCTTTTTGTGTGATATAGATAAAGGTCACAGGTCTTGCCATTTCAGACTTGATAACTGAAGCACTCTGCTTATAGTAAACTTTTGCAAAAGTAGAGAGTGGAACAAAGCCTAGCTTTGTTTTTACCTGGATGTTTTTTATAGAGTCAACACTACGACGCTCATCACCTTCCAATCGAAGAGCAATAGGATAACGCTCTAGACCTTTGTACATAGTAGAGACTTTTAGTCCGCCTATAGCTAAAGAAGTGTCTTCGAGAAGAGTTTGCTTCATCATGCCGTAACGCTGCATCGCTTCTTCATCGAGGTCTAAATAGATGAAGTACCCAGTACTTGCTTGGTCTGCAAAGACAGAAAGAGTTTGATCATAAGTGCGTAATTTTTTCTCTATGAGTTTTCCATACTTTTGTAGTCCAGCTGCATCTTTTCCATAGAGCTTAATCCCGATAGGTGTACGAATACCACTAAGCAACATATCAATTCGTCCACGAATAGGATAAGTCCATGAGTTCGTAAGTCCCGGAACCTGTAGAGCATCCTCCATCTCTTGACGAAGAGAGTTATAAGTCACACCTTTTGGCCATTCACTTTTTGGCTTGAGTCTTATGATAGTTTCAATCATACTGAGTGGAGCTGGATCTGTTGCAGTTCTAGCGCGACCTGCTTTTCCAAAAACAGTAGAGACTTCAGGAAAAGACTTGATGATAGCATCTGTTTTTTGTGTCAATTCTTTTGCTTGATCTATACTTATTCCATATGGTGTTACAGGCATATACATAAAAGTTTGTTCGTTTATCATAGGCATAAACTCCCACTTGAGAGATTTATAGAGTGGGTACATATAACCAAGAGATGCTAAAACTGCTACTATGACAAGATATTTAAGTTTCAGTCCATAAACAATTATCGGACGATAAAGCCAGATAAAAAACCTATTTAAAGGATTTTTGTTTTCTGGGATAATCTTACCTTTGACAAAAAATATCATAAGTACAGGTACAAGGGTGATACTTAAAATCGCCCCAGAAGCCATGGCAAATGTCTTTGTAAAGGCAAGCGGAGTAAAAAGAAGACCCTCTTGACCATTTAGTGCGAAGATTGGTAAAAATGAAACAACAATAAGTGCAAGTGCGAAGAAAATAGGGCGACCAACAAGTTGTGATGATTTTAAGATGACATCAATTCGCTCTTTATCTGTAGGCATACGACCATGTTTGGCTTCAAACTTATGCAGCATTTTATGGGCATTTTCTATCATGACGATGGAGGCATCAACCATTGCACCGATGGCGATAGCTATTCCCCCAAGACTCATGATATTTGAGCCGATACCAAAGAGTTTCATCAGAGCAAATGTCGCTCCAACGGTAAGAGGTAGAACTATGAGAACAATAAGCGAAGAACGCAGATGGAGTAAAAAGAGTCCAATCACGATAATTACAATGATACTCTCCTCAATGAGAGTATGCTTAAGTGTCTCCACTGCTCCATCTATAAGCCCTGAACGATCATAGACTGTGGTAACATCTACACCAGCTACTTTCAATTCAGCCATTTTCTTTTTTATACGTTTTATCGCAGAGTAAACATCTTCGCCATAGCGCACAAGGACAATACCCCCAACAACTTCACCTTGACCATCAAGATCAACCATACCACGCCTTGGGGCAGGGGTGAGTTCTACCTGACCTATATCACCCAAGGTTATGGGAACCCCTCCTCTTGTTACAACTGCGAGTTTGCGGATATCTTCAAGGTTTTTGACATAGCCATTGGCTTGGACTATCCACTCAAAACCATTTTTTATAACTATGCCACCACCTGTATCATTATTATTTTGCTTGAGGGTTTTTGCTATATCTTGGATACTTAAGTTATATTGTACAAGACTATCATTGTTTATAGTCACTTGGTATGTCGGTACAAAACCACCTATACTTGCAACTTCACTCACACCATCAACACCCATAAGAGCATACTTATAGTAGTAATCTTGTAGGGTTCTTAATTGTGCAAGGTTTTTTGTCTTAGAGCTAAGAGCATATTCATAAACCCAGCCAACACCGCTTGCATCAGGCCCTAGTGATACATTCATATTTGAAGGAAGAGAAGATTGTATGGAAGCGAGTTGCTCAAGTACACGTGATCTTGCCCAGTAGAGATCAGTACCATCCTTAAAGATGATGTAAATAAGTCCAGTCTCATAAGTAGAATAACCACGAACAGTATCGATGTTGGCAATAGCTAAAAATTGTGCAACAAGAGGGTAAGTTCCTTGCTCCTCTACCGTCTGAGGTGACTGACCATTCCATTTTATCTGGACGATAACTTGAGGAGGAGAGAGGTCAGGCAATGCGTCTAAGGGAGTATGTCTTATACTCCAAATACTTCCAGCAATTAAGAAGATCATAGCCATAAGGACTAAAAATTTGTTTTTTATGCTTGCTTCAATGAGTTTTTCTATCATAATCTATTCCATTTTATTGTATGAAAGTATTGTACTCATATTGTGTGGTGGGTTTGTGGTTTAGTGATATACCTCGTCCAGTGAGAGAAACTATATCTTTAAATAACTAAATCATTAATAATTTTTGCATACTCATCAAAATGCTCTTCAACGATAGCAACAAGTTTTGGCTCAAAGTGCTTTCCTTCTTGCCCCTTTATGAATGCTAAAACCTCCTCTTTACTCCAAGCATCTTTATAGATTCTTTGGCAAAGAAGAGCATCAAAAACATCAACAATAGCGACTATTCGAGCAAAAATGGGGATTTCATAAGCTTTTAAACCTTGAGGATAGCCTGAACCATCCCACTTCTCATGATGTCCATAAGCAATCATAGCAGCTGTTTTTAGGACAATTCTGCTTGAATGTTTGAGGATATTATAGCCTAGCTCTGCATGCTCCTTCATCCCTTCATACTCCTCAGCAGTGAGTTTTCCAGGCTTAAGGAGTATTGCATCACTGATACCTATTTTCCCGATATCATGGAGTGGTGAAGTCAACTCTATAAGGTTGATCTCTGCTGTTGTAAGACCATACTCTTTTGCAATAATTCCACTAAGTTTTGAGACTCTTCGTGTATGGTTTTTAACATCATTGGAGCGAGCTTCCTCTATCTCACCTATAGCGATCATAGTCTCACGGAGTGTCAACTCTATCTCTTCGTTGAGTTCGTTAAGTTCTTCATTCTTTCTTTTTAATGCCTGCTCTTTTTCTAAAACTTCACTATTGAGCTCATTGAGGTTATAGGCAAGTCCATATATCTCTTTTGCCTCATAAGCTTCTATATCTATTGTACTGTGATGTGTATAGGCATCATCAGCCTCTTTAGCGATTTTGAGTATAGGTTTTGTAAGATTATTTTCTATAAAATGAAAAACAACAAGGATGATAATAAAGGCAAAAAAGATAAGTAAAGCGATTAGGAGGTATCCATAAGTTGAAGTAAGATTTTTATAAGGGCTAATATCCATCTCTATGTCAAGTGCACCAATGGTCTCTCCATCTTTTGCATTATGGCACTGAAGACAGTTCAGGTCTCCCTTTGAGTTAGCTTTATAGGGAATTATCGCCCGTACATAACCATTAGCATTATTCCAAAAAAAACTATTTTGTTTTAAGTCACTTAGTCCTTTTACATCACTATAGCTTTTTTCATTTTTACGCTTAGAAACACCATATTGATCTATAACAGTTTTTGCACGAATAATAGAGAGAGATTTTATATTAGGTATATTTGTAATTTCATGAAGAAAGTAGTCTCGCTTGTCCATGATACCTGCCTTCATATGTGAAGTAAGACCAGCTTTGACGACTGTAGAAAATTCTATAGCTTTGTGTTCTGCTGTATATCTAAAAAACTCTCTATATGCAAAAAACATCACAAAAGATATAGTGAATATAGCGACTAAAAAGATTTGTACAAGCTTAATTAATGTTAATTGTTTGATACTTTTTCTATTCATAATTGCTCTTATTTGGACTTGGGTATTGTGTATTGTAGCATATTAGTTATAGAAAGTGACAAATTAATTACAATTAAGAAAGTTTTATTATGGAGGGTAAAGAATTAGAAGGTGCTAAAATCCCATTAAAGGGATTTTAGACTATTTTGCTAATGCTGCTTTAGAAGCGTCTGCAACTGCACTGAATGCTGCTGCATCGTTCATTGCCATATCAGCAAGAATTTTACGGTCAAGTTCGATACCTGATTTATGTACACCATTCATGAAAGATGAATAGTTCATTCCATTTAAACGAGCCGCTGCATTGATACGGATGATCCATAGTTTACGGAACTCACGTTTCTTTTGCTTACGGTCACGGAATGCATACATCATTGAACGTTCAATTTGTTCCTTAGCTTTTCTGAAGTGCTTACGGCGTCCGCTGTAAAAACCTTTCGCTAATTTTAGTATCTTTTTGTGTCTTCTTCTACGAACAACACCTGTTTTAACTCTTGGCATTTCTTTCCTTTTTCTTTACCTAGTCACTATTATGTGCTCAAGGTGCCATGCTTTGATGGTCTTGCCCAACTCTTAAAAGTTGGAGATTTATAATCACTCTAAAACAAAAAATGTCTTAGTTGATCATAGCCTTAATGTTCTTAACATCAACAGCTGCAACAGTAGCAGGTTGATTTTGGTCACGACGAGTTTGTGCGTCTTGCTTAGTTAAGATGTGGCTTCTAAACGCTTTTCCGCGTTTAATTTGACCATTTTTCTTAACTTTGAAGCGTTTAACAGCGCCTTTTACCGATTTCATTTTTGGCATCGATAATCCTTTAAGTAAAATTCTTGTATCTAACTAGGTTAGAATTAAGAGTCGAATTATACCCAAATATTTCTAAATTTTGCTATAATTCTCTTATGAATTCAATTAAACATATAGAAAATGCGCTCAAAGATCTCGATGATGAAGTACAAAAAACACTTTTAGACTGGTCAATTCCTCTTAATGAAAAAGACAATATTATGCTTCCAATACTCCAACAGAAAAAAGTGTTAACACAAACGCTGGAAGACCTCA
>WFNM01000081.1 GCA_015488615.1 Sulfurimonas sp. | reverse complement strand
TTTCGTGTACGTAGTGCTCTGCACCTTATCACTGGTAAACAAGAGGACACTCTGCGTTTAGAGTATATCCCTACAGTGTCACAGATGCTTGGCTTTAGTGATCAGAGAAAGTTTTCTGCTAAGGTTCTTGAAGCAGGATGGAGGATAGACAACTTCACTCGTATCTTTACGAAAAAAATGATTCGCCCTTATCTTTATGATACATCGATGATTAAAGAGTTACGAAAACATAGACTCCAAAAAGGGATTTATGAGCTCTCAGGTCGTATCTATATATCTTATAACCAGAAGTTTAGTAACATCAACCAACTCTTAGAACTTCTAGTATCACTTCCTGATGCAGTGCATCACTTCGATTCTGGTGTTTTGAGTAAGTTTACCTATACAAAGATTGCACAGCCTCTCAACCTCAAGACATTAGCTCTGCTTAAAAAGATTTTACAGAAAAAGCACACCTTTCACTTTTTCAAGCTCTTCTATGATGCTGGGATTTTAGGGGAACTCTTTGAGAACTTTAAAAAAGTGCTTCATCTTCCACAGTTTGATGGTTACCATCACTATCCTGTAGATATTCACTCCATCGAGTGTATACGAGCATTAGAGAACATCAAAGAACCTTTTATCGACTCACTCTATCAAGATCTCTCTGCTGATGAAAAACTGCTTGTGAAGATAACAGTCCTCTTTCATGATACAGGAAAAGGTCGTAAACAAGACCACTCTGAAGTGGGAGCGAAACTTATCTTGCCATTTTTACGAGATATGAAGATGAGTGAAGATTTACAAAGCCGTGGTGCAACACTTGTCAAACAACATATACTTATGAGTAGTGTTGCATTTAAAGAAAATATACATAATGAAAAAACTCTCTATAGGTTTATGTCTAAAATAAACGATACTAAAAATCTTAATATGCTTTATATATTAACCTATGCCGACATCAATGGTGTTGGAGGTGAAACATATAATTCATTTAATGCCAAGCTACTACTCGATCTCTACAAAAGTGCTCTCGAAGTGGCACAAAATAGTGACCGTATTACAGATGCAAAAAAACGACTTATTATAGAAAACAGGGTTCGCAACCTTGATGTGTTTAAAGAAATGCCGCGTTTCATACAAAAAAAGATACTTACCATAGAGTCTAACCTCTTCTTTTTTAAACATACCCCTCAAGATATCTTAGAGATTGTCAAACTCGCGAGAGAGACACAAGAGTACAATTTTACTACGAAAAACAAAAACACACTCACCATAGAAATATATAGAAAAATTCCACTCAATATTGGCTATCTCTTAGGTTCACTTTCACATCTTAGTGTTGCAAGTATGGAAATCTTTACACTCTTTGATGATATTAAATACTTCAAAATAGATTTTATGCAAAATGTAGATGGTAATGAACTTGTTGAAGTGCAAGAGAAGATAGATGCAGCGTTTGACATGGATAGAAAAGTGAACTACAAAAATGTCGAGATTAAACGAGAAGAGATTACTCTTGACTGCAATCACTCTCTCACTCATGCTGAAATACTCATCCATACAAAAAATCAGAGTGGATTACTTGGCTTTGTAATGTACTGTTTTGAAGAGTTGGACATAAATATAGTTACAGCAAAAATTCACTCGAGTAAATATAAGGTAAGAGATAGCTTTTTAATGGACAAAAATGCTAATATATGTAATAATGTTGAAAATATTTATGATATGTTAGTCAAATAAGGAAAATATATGTGCGGAATCGTTGGTTATCTAGGACAAAAGAACTCTAAAGAAATTTTACTTGGTGGGCTTAAAGAGCTTGAGTACCGTGGATATGATAGTGCTGGAATTGCAGTACTTCAAGATGGAAAATTTGATAGTTTTAAAGCGATAGGAAAACTCGTCAACCTAGAAGAAAAAACAAAAGATTTCGTCACAGATAAGTTCTCTATAGGTATAGGACATACCCGTTGGGCAACACATGGTAAACCAACAGAACTCAATGCCCACCCACATATAGGAAGCGAGTCTTATGTTGTTCATAATGGTATCATCGAGAACTATGCTACCCTCAAAAAAGAACTCATTGCTGATGGTATCACATTTTTAAGCCAAACAGATACAGAAGTTATCGTACACCAGTTTGAGAAGAACCTCAAAACTTCAGACTCTGCATTTGATGCCTTTACTAAAACTATCTCACAGCTTGAAGGTGCTTATGCAACACTTCTTGTCACAAAGGGAGAAGAAGAGACTATCTTTTTTGCAAAACATGGTAGCCCTATGCTTGTTGGTGTAAATGCAGAGGATGAAAAGTATTTTGCTTCTTCAGATACTCCTCTTATAGGTCACTGCAGCGATGTAAACTACTTTGAAGATGGTGATTATGGTTATGTAACACCGGATGAGTTGGCAATTTTTAACATAAATGGCGAAAGAGAAGAGCCTAAGTTTACGAAACTCTCTACAAATAAACTCTCTGCACAAAAAGATGGTTACAGATTTTTTATGGAAAAAGAGATTTATGAGCAGGTCGATGTGATCGCCGATACTTTACTTGGTCGTCTTTGTGATGATGAAGTACTATTTGATGAGCTTGGCCCTACTCTTTTTGAGGGAATAAATGAGATAAAACTTTGTGCATGTGGGACATCATACCACTCTGCACTTACAGCTACTTATCTATTTGAACGCTACTCGAAAATCAAGACTAGCATAGAAGTTGCTTCTGAGTTTAGATACCGCGAGCCTATTATGAGTAAGGATACTCTTTTTGTTGTTATCTCTCAAAGTGGTGAGACTGCTGATACACTAGAGACTCTCAAAATGGCAAAGGCAGCAGGACTTAAAACTCTTGTAATCTGTAATGTAGACAACTCTTCTATGGTGCGTTTGGCTGATGCTTGTATACTTACTCGTGCTGGTGTAGAAAAAGGTGTCGCTTCCACAAAAGCTTTTGCTACACAAGTAACAGTTTTTTGGATGCTCTCACTCTATCTTGCTGGAAGAAATAACTCTCTTTCAAAAGAAGAGATAGCAAGACAAGTTGCCCTTCTTCGCGAAGTACCTGCTTCTGTAAAAGTAAGTGATGATATGCATGAACGTATAAAACGTCTTTCTAAACGCTATCTTCATGGACATGGTTTCTTCTTTATAGGCCGTGATGTATTTTATCCACTTGCACTAGAAGGTGCTCTAAAGCTTAAAGAAATTTCTTATCTTCATGCAGAGGGTTATCCTAGTGGAGAGATGAAGCATGGGCCTATTGCATTAGCCGATCCTGAGCTTTTTACTATTGCCCTACTTCCTCAGCACCTACTTTATGAAAAAGCAAAGTCAAATGTAGAAGAGTTAAGTGCTAGAGATAGTACTATCTGTGCTATAAGTGCGGTAGAGTTTGACAAGGCTGATGACTTTATAGCGATAAACGAGTGTAAAGATTATATGCTAGAGTTTTTTGAAATGATGGTTGCAGTACAAGTACTCTCACTTGAAATCTCTGTTCGCCTTGGTAATGACGTAGATATGCCAAGAAACCTTGCTAAAAGTGTTACTGTAGAGTAATACTTTTTCACGACAACTAAAAAAAATTACATTTTATCTTTCAATTTTAATTTATCTAGCTATAATAATAATTATAAACTATAATATAAAGTGATACTTATGCAAACAAAATATAAACTCCTTTTTATCGTTGCCGTGATGTTGCTGGCTCTTGGAATAGCTACAACTATAAATGTCGGACTCAATTTCCGTGAATACTCCATCAATAGTGCAAAAGAAAAAGCAATTATGGTTGCAGCTGTTGTGAAAGATGGACTTACTGCACATATGGTCAATGGAATAATGAATAAACGCCAATACTTTTTAGACCAGATATCACTCAATAACGAACCAGTAAAAGCCTTATGGATTGTTCGTTCTAAAAATGTTATAAAACAATATGGCAAAGGCTTTAAAAATGAATCCGTTAGAGATGCTATTGACAAAGAAGTTCTCTCCACTGGAAAAACTATAAGTAAAATTACTGAAGATACACATAATATATTTTTAAGAATGACTATTCCCTATAAAGCCACTGTAACAAATAATGGTGCTAAATGCCTCTCCTGCCATGATGTAAATGCTGGTGATACATTAGGTGCGGTTAGTATGAAATTTGATATGACAAATATTAGAAGTGATGGACTTTTCACAATGCTCAAAATTATTGGTCTCAATCTTCTTTTTATTATTGTAGTACTCTATCTTATTAATAAATATATCACTCCATATATGAATCTTTTCTCAAATATGCAGATAGGTATTAAGAAGGCATATAGTGGAGATTTTACACATGAGTTTGAGACAAGTGTTCAAGGGGATGGAAAACAGATAGCCTTAGAGATGAATGAGCTCTTTAAGAAAATGCAGAGTACTTTTGGCGATATTAAATTCAACCTTGCGACCTTTATTCCTCAAGGACTACAGGATACAAAAGATCCACTCCAAGAGGCAAAAAACATTATAAAAGAGCTCTCTGATATATATAAATTTAAAAAAACTATTGAGCTTGATACTAGTAAAGATACTGTCTACGGTCGTATCGTTGATGTACTAACACAAAAGTATGAACTAGAGAACTTCTCTTTCTATGAAATAGACATTCATTCAGATACAAGAAAACTCATCTACATATCTCAAGGTACAAGTATTTGTCATGATTATGTAGATGATAAAGCATCTTTATGCAGAGCGCATAGAACAAAGACTGATGTTATATCTACAGAGTTTGTAGATGTCTGTCAAGAGTGTGTTGCTAATGATCTTAACTATGTATGTCTTCCTTTTAGTATCAACGATGATAATGCACTTGTTATATCAATCACTACAAAAAATATATCTGAGGTCAACACCATCAATCAAATACTTCCTAGTATTAAAAACTACCTTGAAGCTGCAAAACCAGTTATTGAAAGTCGTATACTTATGGCAAAGTTACGTGACACTTCTCTTCGTGATGGAATGACAAAACTTTATAATAGAAGATTTTTAGAAGAGTTTATAGATACAGTGATGAAACAAGTATCACGAACTAATGAAACATATAGTATTATGATGTTAGATATAGACTTCTTTAAAATGGTGAATGATACATATGGTCATGATGTAGGAGATAGAGTTATCGTCGCTCTTGCAAAAATATTTCATGAGACTATACGAGAATCAGATCTTGCTATTCGCTACGGAGGAGAGGAGTTTGTTATTATGCTCCATAATGCTGATGAGAATGGTGCACAAATGGTTGCGCAGAAGATTCATGATGCCTTTGGAGCTCTTAAGTTTACTGTTGAGGGTGGACAAGTTATGCAAAAGACCATAAGTATTGGTATAGCAAAATTTCCTACAGATGGTGACACAGTATGGAAGACTATTAAGTTTGCTGATACAGCTCTCTATGTTGCTAAGACAACTGGGCGAGATAAGATAGTGCAATATACTTCAGAGATGAGTGAAAATGATGGGCTTAGATAGCCTTTCATCTGCTAGTATTTAAAATAATAATCTATAAGTTTTGAAGTAAAAAAGAGAAGAAAAAAGAAGTATCCAGAAAGTTCTGGATACCTATAAGCGAAGTGACTGCTTAACTACAGCCACATCCACCACCACTTGAAGCAGGAGCAGCTTTGCTACCACCTGTAGAACAAGCTGATACACCTGGAGGTGTAGTAGGCTGAACACTTTGATTATCAACTCCACCATTAGCATTGATTTCTTCAATAGTTGCCCATATAGAAGCTGCTGCTGCTACAAAACGCTTCGCAGACTCAGAATCTGGTGCAGAGAAAGTAACAGGTTTACCCTCATCTCCACCAGTTCTTACAGCTGGCTCGATTGGAATTTCTGCGATGATTTCAGTATCGAACTCTTTTGCCATTGGTGTTGAAGTTCCCTTACCGAAAATATCATACTCGACACCAGTGTCAGGTGCAATAAATCCACTCATATTCTCAATAATTCCAGCGATAGGAATATTAAGCTTTTTGAACATATCTAATGAACGACGTGAGTCATCTAAAGATACAGACTGTGGAGTAGTTACTGTAAGCCCAGCAGTTACAGGAACTGACTGAGCAAGAGTAAGCTGAGCATCACCTGTACCCGGTGGCATATCGATAACTAAACAGTCTAACTCTGACCAAAGAATGTCACGTAAGAACTGCTCGATAGCTTTCATGATCATAGCACCACGCCAGATTAAAGATTGACCATCTTCCATAAGTGAGCCCATAGACATCATTTCGATACCATAAGCTTTAATAGGAAGAACTTTATTACCATTTACTTCAGGTTTCACATCAGCAACACCCATCATACGAGGTACATTTGGACCGTAAATATCTGCGTCTAAAAGACCAACTTTAAGTCCCTGAGCTGCAAGTGCAATAGCAATATTTACTGATGTAGTTGACTTTCCAACTCCACCTTTTCCTGAACTTACCATTAGGAAGTTCTTTACTTGTGGAGCGATGTTTTTACCGTGAGAAGATGATTCTTTTGGCATTTGAGGTGCTTGAACATGGCAGTTTACTGCTGTAGCTCCCACGTATTTAAGAGCTTCAGTAGCCTCATCTTTTATCTGCTGTGCAACTTCTGGTGCACTTGATGTGATAGCTACAGTAAAACTTACTGCAGTTCCATCAATATTTATATCTTTAACAAAACCAAAAGTTACGATATCTTTCGTAAATCCTGGATACATTACTTTACTAAGTGCTGATTTTACAATTTCTTCAGTCATATAATTATTTCCTCTATTTAAAATTTTCTATATTTCGAAATATATCATATCTAAATAAGACAAATATTGTCCTAATTAGATACATCTTTTTTTTAAGCTTATTTTTAAGCTACAGCGGCAGCTTCTTCTTTCGCTTTAGATTCGTCAATAATTCTCTGAATTCCTTCAGGGTTATCCATAATATCTTGAGTGATCTTGTAAGAACAAAATTTTGGTCCACACATAGAACAAAACTCTGCCTCTTTAAATACATCTTGAGGAAGTGTTTCATCGTGATACTCACGAGCACGGTCACCATCAAGAGCTAATTCAAACTGCTTTTCCCAGTCAAATGTATAACGTGCATCACTCATTGCATCATCAATATCTCTAGCACCCTTGCGTCCTCTAGCGATGTCCGCAGCATGAGCAGCGATTTTGTAAGCGATGATTCCTTCACGAACATCATCAGCGTTTGGAAGACCTAAGTGCTCTTTTGGTGTTACATAACATAACATCGAAGCTCCATGCCATCCGCCAACAGCTGCACCGATAGCAGAAGAGATATGATCATATCCAGCTGCTATGTCAGTAACGAGTGGCCCTAAAATATAAAAAGGAGCTTCATGACAAAGTTCTCTTTGTATCTTCATGTTACGCTCGATCTGGTTAATAGGCACATGTCCTGGACCTTCGATCATAACTTGAACATCTTTTTCCCATGCTCTTAATGTAAGTTCACCAAGAACTTTAAGCTCACCTAGTTGTGCATCATCACTCGCATCAGCTAAACAACCTGGACGAAGTGAATCTCCAAGAGATAAAGAAACATCATACTTTGCACAGATATCTAAAATATCATCAAACGCAGAGTAAAAAGGGTTTTCTCTATGGTAGTGCATCATCCATGCAGCCATTAAAGAACCACCACGAGATACGATACCCATCTTACGTTTTGCTACTTTTGGCATAGTCTCAAGTAAAAAACCTGCATGGATAGTAAAGTAAGAAACACCCTGCTTTGCTTGACGCTCTAAAACATCTAGCATTACTTCTATAGTAAGGTCTTCAATGTTGTTTCCAACATCATGAAGGATTTGATAGATAGGCACAGTCCCGATAGGAATAGCTGAAGCCCCGATAACTGCTTTACGAATCTCATCAAGATCTCCACCAGTAGAGAGGTCCATCGCTGTATCTGCCTTATACTTTTGAGAAACTTTCATCTTCTCAACTTCATCTTCAATATCAGCAGCGATTGCAGAGGAACCGATGTTCGCATTTATCTTACACTTACTTGCGATTCCAATAGCCATTGGCTCTAGTGACTCGTGATTTACATTTGCCGGGATAATCATACGTCCACGTGCAACTTCACTACGTACTAATTCTGGAGACAATTCTTCAATTTTAGCGACATATTCCATCTCACCTGTAATAATGCCCTGTTTTGCATAATACATCTGTGTTCTTACAGCGTCATTTTCACGCTCTTTTAGCCATGCAGCTCTCATAGTTTCTCCTAAAATAATCTATATAATATATTTGTATAGTGGCAATATAATCAAATAAAGTTAAACTAAGCTAAAGTTCATAGCCTGACTTTATAATTTAGATAAAAATGGGTAAAAGAGAGAGTCAATAGCATATCAGTATATATTTATATATTATTTGCTAAACTTATATGATAAAGATGCAAAAGTTGGAGAAAAAGAGTATGAGCACTTCACAATTAAAACAGATGAAACGGTTTCGTAAAGGTTCGCGTTTCATGGGTGTAATGTTTACTTTAGTTGGTCTATTTCTTTTATTTAACTTTAGTATATTATTACTTGACCCAGAATCAACAATCACAGTCAATGGTGTTGTAACTTCAGAATTTAACCCAAAGTTACGTGCAGTCATATTTACTGCATCATTTACTCTTATAGGAGTCATTCTGTTATTTGTGCCAAAGAGCATTCTCAACAAACTATTTGTTTGGCGTCAGTCATTAGCATCTACTTTTTCTCGGGACAAGTAGATGTATATGGTAAACACAAGGAACGAAATTGAGAAAGAATGAAGGTCGAGTATATTTTGCATTTGATGGTACAGATTATGACCCAAGTGAAATCACTAAAATACTAAATATTGAACCTACACAAATTAGATATAAAGGAGAACTCCCCTCTGCAAATCTTCCTAAGAAAACCTCATGGATGCTTTCAACTCCAAATATTGTAGATGAATATATAGATATTTATCAGATGGCAACATCTATCACAAAAACTTTAGAACCTAAAATAAATTTAATCAAGCAAATAAAAGAACAGTTCACTCTTACAACAAGACTTGAAGTTGTTTTGTGGTTTTCAGTAGATGAAAATTCATCTACTCCTGCCATAGGGTTTGAGGTTGAAACAATAGATTTTTTGGGTAAGGTCGGTGCTCTAATTGATATTGACACTTATTTGAAGCCATGCGACTTAAAAGAGATCGAATGAATATTATTGAAATAAAGACGGATTTGTCTATTGATGATGCAGTACAAAAACTATCTCGAGATGTCGCTCCATCAATATTTAAAATAAAAAGAGAATCATTGATTGGGAAAGTAAGTTCAAAAAAGGTACTGTTATATAGAGGTGTTCCATTTCAAGGAAATTCTTTTCTACCTGTTTTTGTAGGAAGTTTTCAAAATACTAATAATGAAACAGTTTTAAGAGGAAAATGGACTATTCCTTTTAGAACAAAACTATTTTGGATAATAATAATTGGATTCTTTGTGTACAATATAGGTTCAGATATTATTATAAGTTCTAGTATTTCTGGAATATCCATTTTTTCATTTGTTGCAACTATCTTATTTGGTATTTTTACTTATCTTCTTGGACAAAAAATTTCTATTGATGACAGAGGTTGGATTATTCAGTATGTCAAACATGTACTCAACTCATAACAAAAACGAGGAACAGTAGAATGAAAGAAAAATGGATAAGCAAAAAATTTATAAATTATTTCAAAAGAAAATCTATTAAATTACTTCTACTATTTTATCTAATTATGGGAAGTAGCTGGCTCTTTTTTCCATTTGACAAAATTGATATACTAATTCTCATCGTTGGATCCGTTTATTATTATAAAATGTATACTAAGGAAGCTATTAAACATGCATAATAGTTTTAAATGACTTTACTGCCAACTGTATCCATTCCAAACACAGCATGTCATTTCTCTTTAAAATCACTAGTTGGTTTATCATCTGATGGAAAACTTCCTTTATTCTCTTTGTCCCAATAAATAAAAAAAACTATAGCTAAAATTATTATCGTTACTATAATCTCTTTGTTTTCATATAACAAAACAAGTCCGCTTAATTGCATTATCTACCTCTCATTATTCATCTTTAGCAGTCTCTCATATTCCTGTTCAAGTTTAATATGCTTGTCGTATAAAGGACCCATATTTGGCACTGCGGTTAGGGCCAGTACTTTAGCCATGTAATCAGCTACATAATCATACTGAGTGTTATACCCGATAAATATCTGCAGTATGTTTGCAAGAAGTTTATGAAAAAATAGTTTGATTAGAGTCCATATACTTCTTGTACTTTTTTTCTCCTTTTCTATATAATGTTCAAATTTTTTTCTCTTCTCTTCTGATTCACTGAGTGTCGCAGTAACTCCTTTAGACATATATTTATCTATATACAATTTTGCCCTACTTTTCACTCTCGACATTAACTTTTTATAGGCAGAAGTGTTATAGTCTTTCATCGACTTTTCATCTTCATTAGTCATCGCATCAATCATACTAAAAGTCAGCATCTTCTCATCCTTAACTTTTTGCACATAGATAACTTTAGAGGGAGGAGGATTGTCTTGAAGTATGACAAGCATCCCAGAAGAAGGATTTTGATAATTTGAAAAAATTTCTAGATAACTTGACAATGCTACAACATAGTTAATCACTCCCGTAGAGTTTAGCATCAAATCATGTAAATTGATGAGATTTTTTTTCATAATTTTAGTAGCTAGTTCTTTCTCTTTTATGGACTCTAAATATTTTACATAACTTACTGAGATAGGTATAAATGCTCTTATTTTAAAAAACTTTATCCCTTTATTTTCTAGTTGTTTTAAACTTGATTTTGAAAAGATATCTGTACTCTTTAAGTACAGAGGTAAAATCTTCTCAAAATCATCTTTTATCTTTTTTTGAGTAGCATTATTTTCATAATCATTTAAAGAGATTAGACTTTTCTTAGACAAAAGGGTATAAAACTCATCCCCATAAGTAGCATTTATTTTTTGTAGTAGCTCTATGTTAGAAGCATGAAGACTCAAAGTAATCATGATAAGTAAAAGTAGTTTATTGAACATCTATCTCTCCAAGGTAACCGCCAAGACTCAAGAATACTAACAGCCCAAGAAAAATAAAAAACCATGCAAGGATCTTCTTGTGTTTATCTATAAACCGAGTATATTTGTCTGCCCCATACAACTTCTGTGACAGTTCTCTGTATAGTGGATATTTCTCTTGAAATAAGTACTTAAAAATAAATTCATCATTTAAACTTAAAATACTAAAAGATACCATCATAGCAGGTGCAAAAATACGAGCAATAGAATCACTTACAAAAAAAGGTGATAATGTCCCTCCATGAAGGTATGTGTACATAAGATAGACAATATAAACAACTAATGGAGGTAAAATAACCATTTGAGCTGTGTATCTCCTACCTCTCTTTATAAGTTGTTCATTTTCTAGTGCCTCAGCCTTTTTTACTTCCTCTTGCCATGAAGCAGGATAAAAACGGTGTAAATATTTTAGCAGAGGCTCTAATAGCACTCCAAACAACAGTAATCCTATAAATAAAGGCTGTGTAAACAACCACCATAAATCTTCCCAACTTTTCATTAATTACAATTCCTATTTATTCTTGCAAATTTGCTCTGCAAAAGAGTGTACATCTTCTTTGTTATTTGAAATAATAGTTACATTGAGATGTGCTTTACGATGATAGAGTGAAGTACTGTATTTATATCTATCTTCACTGTTCGTAGCAATAGTATAGTTTGCACATTTAGCAAATACTTTTGAATCTTTAGCGGAAAAAAAGCCAAGTTTGATTTCATTAAAAATATAAGCATATTCAAAATCAATAACTAACATACCATCTTTGAGTCTATAGGACTGCCCATCTTCTTCAACACTGTTTGGTGCATATATTGCACTATATTTACTTAAAAAAGGTTTCTGCAGTTTTATGCCATTGACTTCTACTACTGAACCTTGAAAAAATCCTAATAAATCAGCAGTTGCCAAAAGCCCCACTATCCAAACTATAATTGTGTCGCGTTTAGTTACAACAAGTTTCATATTCATCCCTTAAGGCTTTTAAATTTCTACTCGTACCACTTAATAATTTTATACTTCTTCATTCCAAAAAAGGCAGTTGTTTTCTCATTTAAAAGCACTTTTTTTCCAACATTAAATCCTGAAGCACTCTCATACATTACCTTAACTGTTCTATTTGTATCTAATTTTACCATTAAAAAACTATGAATACCTTGCTCATTAGTATAAGCCCCAAAATCTACAACTTGCCCTTCCATCTTTTGTACAGACTTAGTTAATGACGTAAAGTACACTACAAAAGGGAGACTCACTAAAAAAAGAATCGTAACAATCTTTTCTATTCTTTTCATTACATTTCTATGTTTTATCAAAAGTTTTCCTTTCCTAGCTACTCATTTTTTTACTCATTTATCTCATCTATTTTATCTTATTTAAGATTGCAAAAGTCTTTTATGTGTATAATTTCGTAACACATTTAACTGAGGAAATATATTTTGTCTAAATTATCGCTTATATTACTGTCAGCTGGGAGTTCTAGCCGTTTTGAGATGGGTGTAAAGAAGCACTGGTTGCGTATAAACCACACACCTTTATGGCAATTTGTAGCACAGAACTTAGAAAAAACTCAAAAATTTGATGAGATTATTATAGTTTGTGCAGAAGATGAAATGCCCTTTATGCAAAACTATGCTTCATACAAGTTTGTAAAGGGTGGTAACACTCGACAGCAGTCACTCAAAAATACACTTGCACTTGTAGAGAGTGAGTATGTTCTTGTCAGTGACATCGCTCGTGCTTGTATTAGCACTACTTTACTTGAGTCTATTCTAGATGAACAAGGTAAGAGTGACTCTGTAGTTCCTTACCTCAAAGTTACCGATACTATAGTCTATGAAAATGAAACTATAGATAGAGATAAAGTAAAACGCATACAGACTCCACAACTCTCTCGTGTTTCTACATTAAAGTCAGCACTGCAAACGAGTGAAGAGTTTACGGATGAGAGTAGTGCTATAGTAGCCAATGGTGGAAAGCGTAGTTTTATCCTTGGTGAAGAGGATGCCCACAAGATCACTTACATCCATGACTTAAACAAAATCCCTTGCCTAGAGGCTCCATCAACTGATACACTTAGTGGTAACGGTTACGATGTTCATGCTTTTGATACAGAGGGAACTATGTGGCTTGGTGGTGTTGAGATAGAGTCTGACTTTAGCTTTTTAGCACATAGTGATGGGGATGTCGCCCTACACTCTCTCATAGATGCCCTACTCGGTGCAGCGGGAATGGGTGACATAGGCATGCTCTTTCCTGATAATGATGATAGATATAAAGGGATAGACTCAAAAGAGCTCCTCAAAGTAGTTGTTACGAAACTGCACAATTTTGGCTTTATCATAGTCAATGTAGATGTTACTATAGCAGCACAAAAACCTCGCATCGGCAAGTATAAACGCCAAATGAGAGAGACTATAGCCTCACTTCTTGAGATAGATATGAGTCGTGTCAATGTCAAAGCGACAACCACAGAAAAACTTGGCTTTATTGGTCGAGAAGAGGGTGTAGCAGTCACCTCAAATGCAAATCTAAAATACTATAACTGGAAGAATTAATACATATGAAAATACTAATAATCGAAAACGAAGTCTACCTCGCACAGAGCATAGCAACAAAACTTGGTGAGCAAGGACATATTTGTGAAATGTGCACATCTACAAAAGATGCTATTCGTAGTAATAACTATGATGTAGTACTTCTCTCTACAAATATAAATGGTCAAGATTTCATTCCTGTCGTTGAAACTTTTAAGAGTTCTATCGTTATTCTTATGGTTTCATACATCAGCAATGATACAGTATCAAAACCTCTAGCTGCTGGTGCTAAAGACTATATCATGAAACCATTTATGATAGAAGAACTTGTAAGAAAGATTAACCATTATCAAGACTATGAGAAGCTTAAACGCAGAAATAGTGCTTATGAGAAGTACCTCAAACATATATTTATCAATGCTCAGCATGAGCAAAATATAGATGCTGTTGAACTCCCTCTCTTTATCAGTTCTGGATTTCAAAAGTATGCAGATGCCTTCGCTTTTGAGTATGCACAATCAAAAGACTTACCAATGCATTTTATTACACTTAGTGATCCAAAAAGTCTTAATGAAGTAAGCTCATTACCACAAAATACACTTATCTACATCATAGACTACCAAACACTCAAAAAAGCTGATAAAAAAACATTCTGTGATCTAATCAAAGGTCGTCAAGTTATTGTCGCAAGTAGTGATAAACTTGAGGATGTTGCATATCCAATCATAGAAATTAAAAATGAAAATAATGTCTTTGATAAGGGTGAGATATTACCTATTGAGGATTATGTAAAATATATAGTACTTAATTATCAAGATAAATATCCAGATACTGAACTTAGTAAAAAACTAGGCATAAGCCGTAAAAGCTTATGGGAAAAACGGAAAAAATATGACATTGTTAAGAAAAAATAAAACACTTTTTATAGATAAAGAAGCTGCTTCAGCTCTTGAACTTGTCTCAGATGGGCTTCTCCTGCCAGTTACAAAACTGATGTGTGAAGAGGGTTCTCGTGGGGTTTTAGAAAAAGGCCTCATACATGGAAAATCTTTCCCTTTTCCTTTTATTCTTGCACCTTCAGGAAAGAAAAATGAACTTCTTTTAAGTAAAGTAGAAAAAAATGAACTTATTGATATTATCTGTGAGGGTGAAGTTTTTGCTACACTCAATGTTGAGGAGGCTTTCGAAATAGATCCTAATGAGCGAGTCAAACATATATACGGTACAGATGACCTTTCGCACCC
The DNA here is from genome assembly GCA_015488615.1 of Sulfurimonas sp. Classification (GTDB taxonomy): domain Bacteria; phylum Campylobacterota; class Campylobacteria; order Campylobacterales; family Sulfurimonadaceae; genus Sulfurimonas. The sequence goes on along the minus strand of WFNM01000081.1, from coordinate 19,677 downwards.
TGGAGTACAAGCCACGATAAAAAGACTTGGGCACTGGGCAGTTAGTGGGAACTATGTTTTATGTGATAATGCTCCAAACCAAAACAGGATTAATATTCGCACTGCAAAAAAAGCGATAAATGCAAAGCATACAACTGCCTTAGTTATGGCAGCAAATCCTCTACATCGTGGGCATGAAAGACTTATTCGTCAAGCACTTGACAATACTGATTTGCTTGTAATATTTTTACTTAAACCTTACGAGACTGCAAACCTCAACTATGATCTTAGACATGAGTCGCTAGAATTCTTTGTTAATAACTTTTTACCTAAAAACCGTGTTGTTATCGTTCCTTTAGAAAACAGCTACATCTTTGCAGGATATAACGAAATAATCATCGATGCGATAGTGGCCAAAAACTACGGCTGTGATAGGCTTACCATAGGACGTAACCATGCTGGTCTTGGTATGTTTTATGAGTGTAACTCTAACAAATCAATAGTAGATAAGGTTACCGGTATAGATATAGAAATTCATATTGCAAGTGAGTATGTCTACTGTGATCAGTGCACAACACTTGTAAGTAAAAATACTTGTCCGCATGGACAACACCATCAAATCTCTTATCATGCAGACTCTATATTGCAACTTCTTGAAGCAGGAATTTTACCTCCTGCTGTTTTAATGCGAAAACAGATTAGTGCATTTTTACTTGCTAAACTCTACCCAAATAGATTTAAAAACTTAGAAAAAATCTACTATGATACTTTCGCTACTAAAGGTCTTTTAGAGGAACACTCAGAGAAAGATTTTTATATTGAGCTTATGAAGCTCTACCAAACAACATCACTAACATAGGATTTAAAAAATATGAATAGTAGAACTATCGCAATTACACTATTTTCACTTATAAGTGGACTAAGTATCCTTATCTATTTTGATGAGGAAACACTCTTTTTAGCTACACTACTTCTAAGTATATTAGCTATTAAAACTATTAATGCAAAAATAAATAAAGATAAGAATTTTGATACTAAAAGTGTAATTCTCAACTCTTTTGTTGGACTCTGGTTTGCACTGAGCATTGCACCTGCATTTGGTGTTGAAATAAAAGATATTTTAGTATTTGGAAATGGCTTTCTTATCCAAGCCCTACTCTCTTTTGTACTTTTCATTTTCTTTATGATTACAAAGATATCTATCATTGGTCGTATAGAAAAAAGTATTAAAGGTGGAGTGGGTGTTATAGCTTCCTCTATCATAGCTGGAGCTGCTGCAGGAATATCAAGCTCTGCTCTTTGGCAAGTTTATCTACAACTCCAAGCAGCACTTTAAAAAAGCTGCATATCTTCTTCAGTATATATAAGATGACTTAAAAATGTATATTAAGTCTTAATCTAAATATTTAATAGAACCTATGAGCTTCTGAGGTAAAACATATTTTTTTGAAACAACCTCTTTTATCTCTATAAATGAAAGCTCGCCTTTATTATAGACAACAACCTTGTTTGAATCTTTATATGCAAGCAGATAATCTACAGCAGCTATGGTGAAGTCAAATGCCATAAGACGATCATACACAGTGGGATTACCCCCTCTTTGAATATGACCAAGTATGCTGACTCTTGTCTCAAGCCCAAGCTCTTTTTCAATCCAGTCATGAATTTCTGAACTTTTATTTGTTCCCTCTGCGACAATGGCAAGGACATACTTTCTGCCATTGTCTATTTCAGCTTTAAGCTGTTTTTGCACACTCTCTTTATCAAATTTTATTTCAGGAATGACACATATTTCTGCACCGCTCACGATACTTGAAACAGCTGCGAGATAACCACATTCTCGCCCCATCACTTCAATAATAAATGCGCGATTAAAAGAAGATGCAGTATCACGTATTTTATCTACAGCATCACGAATGACATTTAAAGAGGTATCCACACCTAGACAATATTCACTACCATAAATGTCATTATCAATAGTGGAAGGAATACCCACAAAATTTATAGCAAACTCAGAACTAAAAACTTCCATAGCCCGAAAAGAGCCATCACCACCCAGGACTACTACACCATCTATGTCAAGTGCTTTTAGGTTTTCATAGGCTTGTTTTCTATATTTGTGTTCATAAAATCTTTTGGAGCGTGAAGAGCGAATGATAGTACCACCAAGATGCACAATACCAGCAACATCTTTATAGGAAGCTTCCTTTATATTATTATCTATAAGACCTTCAAGACCATCATAGATAAAGTAACTTTGTTCACCTTTACCGTAAACATAATCGACAAATTTTTTAATAGCAGGATTCATACCTGGAGCATCACCTCCTGAGCAAATAATAGCCAACGACATAAATATTCTCCTCTTTATTAATACATTAGCAAAAAAATATCAGCTAAAGTAAAAAGTTATAATGTTTTTTTACTATGAATAATAGTTACATAAATTGTAGCAAATCCTAATAAAATAACAACTGAACGATTTCTAAATTAATTCTTATATACTAAAAAAGGTTTTAACTCTTCTGCAAAATAAGAACTTCGCACCAATATCCCTGATGCCACAGCTTGAAATCCCATACTATAGGCTTCAGCTTTTAAATCATGAAAAAACTGTGCATTATAATACTTTTCGACACTATGATGCTTTGATGTAGGCTGTAAATACTGCCCAATGGTTATCTCACTCACACCAACATCTAAAAGCTCATGCATACTCTCTTTCAGTTCATTTTCATGCTCTCCTAGCCCTACCATCAAAGATGATTTGACAATTTTGTTGGAGTTTTTAGCATAATACTCCAAAACTTTTAATGAACGATCATAATCACTCTGAGGACGAATAGTTCTACTGAGCCTTCGTACTGTCTCTTGATTATGTGCAAGTTTGTAGACATCACTTGCTATAATTCTCTCTAAGGCAGGTTTATCATAGTGAAAATCGGGTGTTAATAGCTCTATTTTTATCTTAGGATTGTATTTTTTTATACTTTTCACCGATGCCACAAATTGTTTTGAACCATAATCTTTTAAATCATCCCTATCAACAGAAGTAATGATGACATACTTTAAGCCTAGCTCTTTAATAGCCTTTGTTAAATGCAGAGGCTCTTCTTCATCTATATTTTTTCCGTGCCCAGTTTTTACATTACAAAACGAGCAGGCTCGTGTACAAACATCTCCTAAAATCATAAAAGTTGCACTCCCACGACTATAACACTCTGCTCTATTTGGACAGGCTGCCGCTTCGCATACTGTTGTAAGATGATTATTTTGCAATACTTTTTGCATATTTTGAACTAATTCAGGAGCGGGTGCTTTTACCTTTGGTTTAAACTGCTGTATCATAAAAACTCTCCTCTATGAAATGCACTAGTACTCTGTTAACCATTTCTTGCGAGAGATGAAGATTCTCATTTACAAGGGAAGTAGGAATAATCCCCTCTATATTACAAGGGTTCACTTGTACATGAAAATCCAAATCTACATCGACATTCAGAGAAACTCCGTGTAGAGAGAGACCTTGTGAATAGCGAAATCCAAGAGAGGCGATTTTACGGTTTTGAATGTAAAAGCCAGCTTGTTCTTTATGGTATTTTACTTGAGGTAGATATTTTATAAAAAAAGCCTCAAATGCACTAATAACCTTTTTGTAAAATTGGGCAGGGCTTTTTACCTGAAAACAGAAATAGTAGATATTTTGTCCAGGAGAGTGGCAGGTAATAGAGCCACCTCGATCACTTTGAATAACATCTACATCAAAACTCTTTTTTTCTGATGTTCCAATGGTGAATATATCTGGATGTGAGCAGAGGATGAGATGATTTTGTCCATCTTCATACGCAAGTGTATGAACAGCTTGCATCTTTTCTCTTGCCTCTTTATACTCAATCTCTCCCCATTGATGAATAATCATAACTTATAAAATGTTCTCTCTAAGGCTTCAGAAAAAGTTGGATGTGCTAAGATGGTTCTCTTAGCCTGTGTAACATCCATCTCTCCTGCTAAACTCATAGCAACAGTAGCTATAATTTCCTCTGCATGTGGTGCTAAGATTTCAGCACCCAATATAAAGCCCTCCTCATCAACAAAACTTACCATTAAACCTTTATTTGCATGATTATAAGAGGAATATGTAAACTGGTTGAGTGCCACTAAACTCTCTTTATATTTTATTCCTGCATTCTCTAGTTGTATTTTAGTTTTTCCAACTACTGCATAGCTCATCGGTAGAGTATGAATGAACTTTACAACATGTTCTAAATCCAGTGGATGAGGATTTTTACCTAAAATATGCTCTGTAACATTTAGGACTTCTGCACGAGCTGCATGAGCAAGTTGAAGCTTACCGTTACAATCCCCAATAGCATAATGTTTTTCAAGTGTTGTCTCAAAGTATGTATCTGTGACAATACCATGCTTAACTTCTATTGCATCACATCCAATCACATCTATATTTGGTCGTCGCCCTGTTGCAACAAGTAGCATCTCTGTATAGTTACTGCCACCATCTTCATAAGTGATATGCACACCTTTTTTTGTTGATTTTGCTTTGTTTACTGAATGATTACTTAAAATATTTACATTCAGTTTTTCAAGCTGCATCTGTACCGCATTCTCAATGCTTGGATGTGCATTTTTTAGTATCTTATCATGTCTATTTATAAGGGACACTTCTACACCAGCCGTTGCAAAAAAACTTGCCATTTCAAGCCCTATAGCACCCGTTCCATAAATAGCTATTTTTTTTGGAAGTTCTTGCAAGTTTAAAACATCATCACTGATGATAACATCTTTTGCATTATGCACTATACCTTCAGGAATAAAAGGCGAAGAACCCGTCCCTATAACAATATTTTTACCTTCTATTACCTTGCCATTGACTTCCACCTTATGTGGTGCAATCAGTTTTCCTTTTCCCTCAATCAATTCAAAATGAGAGCATTGTTGTTGTACAACTTTTGTGACACTCTTTAGCAGATCATCTTTTTTTTCACAAAGTATCTTCATATCTAAATGCGGTGAGCCGTTAACTATCTCATTTTGTGACTCATAAACAAGATTCGAGTAGTGTAAGAACATTTTAGAAGGTATACAGCCCTTATGAAGACAGATCCCTCCAAGTTGACTCATATCACTCTCAATAAGAGCAACTTTTTTCCCATTCTTTGCAGCAACTATAGCTCCTGCATAGTTCAACCCACCACCTATGTAAATTATGTCATACATTCACTGCTCCTTAAAGTTTAAAGGCTCACTCGCCTCTTTTTTTACATCTGCCATAAAAAGTGCTGCTTCATAGCCGTTTATAAGTCTATGGTCTGCTGTAAGTGTGACACTAATTTTGCCATCACTAATACCACCCACTGCAACGATGGCACTCTCATCTTTGTTTATCATCGCATCAAAACATGCGACACCGAGCATTCCCAGATTTGAGATGCCAAAAGTGCCTCCTTGCATATCTTGAACACTAAAACTATTTGTTATCAGTTTCTCTTTAAATGCAGAGAGTTGTTCTGTTATTTCAGAAATTGTAAGTCTGTTTGCATCTTTGATGACAGGCATATAAAGATTTTTTGCATCTGCTACAGCAATGGAGAGTGAAGCATTTGAAGCAATGGAGAGGGCATTATCTAAAAGTTGTGTGCGAAAACTCTCATGCTGCATCATTACTTTTGCAAAAATTTTCACTAGCCATGCAGTCATACTATGTGCATGGTGTACTTCAAAAAGTTTGGCATCTATTGATTCATAAATATGATAGATGGGCTTTTGAGCAGAGAGTATTACATTTGCAATGATTGCCTTTTGCATCGGCGAAAGTGCTTTTGGGAGTGCTATTTCATTTGCATCTATGTAGCTTTGTACTTCATCACTATCTACCTTATGATTAAGTTCAAAAAGTGAGTTTTTCAACTGGTACTCTTTCAGTAGTTTCAAAGCTTTTGGTGTAAAATATTTCTCTGTGACATACTCGTTTACGTCCTCTGCATGAAGCAATTTTTGTGGCATTTTCGCTTGAATCTTTTCAATATCAACACCTACTGCAGCAGCTTTAGCTCTAGCTTTTGGAGAGATACCACTTTGTGTTTTATGAGCAATGGTAGTAACACTTGATGTATCAAATATTTCATCTAAAACACTGTTTTTCTCTACTACATTTGGTTTTGTTTCTACTTTTTTTACTTCTTCTTTTGGAGTATCTTCCTCTTTTGGCACTGTTATCAGATTAACTGTTGATGGTTCTTGCTCAGTAGAAGCTTTCACACCCGTTTCAATACGTGAAATAATAGCCCCAATCTTTACTTCATCATCTATTTTTGCCAAAAGTTCTTTGACAACACCATCTTTAAAGGTTTGTACCTCCATAATTGCCTTATCACTCTCCACTTCAGCTATAACGTCCCCACTTTTGACACTTTGACCTACACTTACTTTCCAACTAACTAACTTTCCTTCTTCCATGGAGTCAGAGAGTTGTGGCATTACTATTTCATACATCGTTTTTCTTCCCCCATGCTATAATATCTTGTGCTATAGAATCAGGTGTAGGAATAGATGCAAGCTCTAGTGTTCTATTGTAAGCAATAGGAGTATCAGTTCCTCCTAAACGCAATGGTGGAGCATCAAGAGTGTAAAACATTTCCTCAGCTACCCATGCAATTACTTGTGAGCCAAATCCACCTGTTTTATGGTCTTCTTCAACCATAATAGCCCTTGAAGTTTTTTTGATAGAGATCGCTAATGTATCATAGTCTATAGGGTTGAGTGAACATAAATCTATAACCTCACACGAACAATTTAATGCACTTTCAATGGCAGAAACACTCTGCATAACATCATCAACCATCTTCAGATAAGAGATAATGGTAATATTTTCTCCCTCTTTCACAATGCGTGCTTTAAAAGGGTCAAGTTGTTGCGCAAAATTTACTTCGCCCTTTTTGTTATAAAGAAGTTCATGTTCTATAAATACAAAAGGGTCATTTGAAAGTATGGCATATTTAAATGCATGATATGCATAATTAATATCATTAACACTCAGAACCTTCAATCCTGGTACACTACTTAGCATCTGTTCATAACTTTCACTATGTTGTGCTGCAAGTTGTTTACTAACACCTTGTGGAAATCGAACTACCATTGGTAAAGTGATTTTTCCATTACTCATATAATGGAGTTTAGCCATATGATTTATAATCTGATCAAATGCGAGTAAAGAGAAATTTCCTGTCATAATCTCAGCAACGGGGCGAAGACCACCTATAGCCATACCAACTGCATTCCCGACAATACTCAGCTCCGCTATGGGTGTATCAATGACACGTTTTTCACCATACTTTTCTACAAGTCCTTCTGTTACTCGAAAAGCACCGCCATATAGACCTACATCTTCTCCGAGTGTTACCACTGTGTCATCTATTTCCATCACCTCATCAAGTGCCTTATTTAATGCTTCACGGTATAACATCTCACACCTCCTCTGTAAACACATGTTCAAACAGAGCTGCTGCATTTGGTTCTTCTGAATTTTCAGCAAATACAACTGCTTCATCTACCATTGTTTGTGCTTTTTTTTCAATTTTTTCTAACTCTTTGTCACTGCACATCCATCTCTCTAACAACTCTTTTTTAAAATGCACTAGAGGGTCCTTTGCCTTACAATGTTTCATCTCCTGTGTACTTCTATAACTATTGGAGTCACTTACAGAGTGTCCTTCAAATCTACAGGTAAAAGCCTCCACAAAAACAGGGCCATGCCCATCTTCAATAAGCTTTTGAGCCTCTTTTATTGTTTCATAAACTGCTTCAGCTTTCATACCGTCAACAGATAGTGTCATCATATAAGGCTCTGCTTTTTTAGCCTGCTCTCGAAATGGTGCCGTATATTTTATATTTGTGCCAATGGCATATTCATTGTTCTCACATAAAAAAAGCAATGGAAGTTTATGTGTTGCAGCAATGTTGAGTGATTCAAAAAAAGCACCACCATTTGTAGCACCATCCCCAAAAATAACCATCACACCATCTTCACTTCCCTGCAGGTTTCGAGCATAAGCACACCCCACTGCATTTGGGATATGACCACCGACTATTGCATCACCACCATAAAAAAAGCGTGAAGGCTCGAATAGGTGCATACTGCCTCCCTTACCACCACTAACACCGTTTACTTTTCCAAAAAGTTCTGCCATCACAGCTTTGGGTTCTAAGCCTCTTGCTATTGCCATCACATGCTCACGGTAGGTTGCAAAAACATCACCTTTTTCAAAAGCTTTTATTGCCCCAACACTCAATGCTTCTTGTCCAATGTCAAGATGTAAAAATCCTGACACATTTCCTTTCATATAGTTCTCTTTTGCAGCATACTCAAACTTTCTGCCTAGAGTCATTAAGTAGTACATCTCTTCTGCGAGTAATTTGTTCATCATTAAGCCTTTTTAGTAAATAATTTTATTTTATAGAATGCCTTTACCTCTTCTTCGAGTTTAGCACTTAATTCATCTATCTATCTTAAATATTAAAGCAACAACAATTAAATGTAAATACATAATTGAAGTTGTACTAATAATAGCTGCATCTATAATTCTCGAACCCTCAATTTGTTTAGATTTTCTAATACTACCCTTCTAAGATAGTAGCCTTTTAAAGGAAAAATGTTTTTGTAAAATGTATTCACCATAACTGATGGTAAAAATCACAACAACTGCAAGGCAAATCTTAAAAGGAGAAATTTGGCTCTTGTATTGTGTTCACACCTTAATTTTTATATTCATTTGTAGATGAAGCCTTTTTCATAACAGATATCATCAAACAAACATACCGTATCATGATCATAATGTAAATATTTTTCATCTTTATCTTTATATTTCACTTGAGATAAAAAATGTTTAATAGTATTAATACGAGCTATTTTTTTGTCGTCACTATGCACAACATACCAAGGAGCAAAAACAAAAGATGTATGATCAAACATCTTATCCCTTGTTTTCGAGTAGCTCTTCCACTGTTGTTGTGCCTGCTCATCAATAGGACTAAGTTTCCATTGTTTTAAAGGGTCTTTTTTTCTTTCTAGTAGTCTTTTGGCCTGCTCTTTTTTTGAAATATCAAGGTAATATTTTATAAAAATGATTTCTGAATTTACTAAAAGATGTTCAAAATTTCCTACTTCTTGCATAAAACTATCATATTCTTTGCCTGTACAAAAATTCATCACTTTTTCAACACCTGCTCTGTTATACCAACTACGGTTAAAAAAGACTACCTCTCCGCCGACAGGTAAATGTGGCACATACCTTTGAAAATACCAAGATTTTTTATTTATATCACTCGGTTTTCCAAGGGCTACGACTCTTGCATCTCGAGGGCTTAAATGCTCTACAAAACGTTTTATCATACCATCCTTTCCTGCACTGTCTCGTCCTTCAAAAATGATACATACTTTTAAATCTTTAGTAATAATCTCTTTTTGAAACTTCACGAGTTCAACTTGTAAGTTATAAAGCTCTTGTTTGTACTCTTTTTTAGTCATTATAAAACAGCTTTTCCATATCTTTTTTTATAGAGTTTAATGATACCCATTTTTACTATATCATTAAAAACGAACCATATAAATGCATATGCCCAAATATACATTGCCCATTCCCAGCCTATTGCAGTCATAATATGTAAACCATAAATTCCTACTAATGTCCCACCAAATGCTGTAATGAACGATGCTCCCAATAGTTGCCAAGATGGCCATGCTCTTTTAAAGAACCAGTCTGCAATTCTGGTATTAAATATTGTGTAATGCCCTGCGATAATTAAATTAATAAAAAACAAAGTTTGTACAAAGCCCAGATATGATTTGCTATCTTTAGGATCAATCCCTGTCGGAAGAGCTGGAAAATAGATAGATGATGGATGCATTTTTAAATAATCCATTACTATATAAAAAAGTGTAAAAGAACTTATAACTCCTGCAATACCAAGCCAACTTGATAAAATAAAAACACCTTTCATATCCCATCGAGCAGGCTTTTTATCTACCTTTGTATTATCATATGCAATTGCCATAATAGGAATATCATTTAAAAGTGCAAGTAAAATAATCATAATAGCCGTAATAGGATAAAAATCAAAAACTACAATTGCTAAGGTCATAAAGAATAAGATTCTAATTGTCTCTGCAATCCTATAAACTACATAACTTTTCATCCGCTCAAACACTATGCGAGCTTGTTCTATGGCATCTACTATGACACGAAGACCAGGAGCCATTAGTACAATGTCAGCTGCCGCACGAGCGGCATCAGTTGCACCACTTACAGCAATACCACAGTCTGCTTTTTTGAGTGCAGGTGCATCATTAACACCATCACCTGTCATTCCAACAATATGGTTTGCTTTTTGGAGTTTATCTACTATATAGTATTTGTCTTCTGGAAATACTTGTGCAAACCCATTGGCTTTTTCTATAACCTGTACTATTTCAGATTCATGTTGTTTGACACTACCTGTTGGGAGAGGCTGCGAATTTAGCTCTTTTTGTACATTAGCGACAATCTTAGTAACTTCTTTGTTAAGTGTATCCTCATCTACCTCAGTTTGTAAGGTTTTTAAAATAGAACGAGAAATGATTTGAGAAAGAAAAACATACTCTTGTGTACTTTGACCTTTGAGCTCTTTTATGTCTTCTATATCTTGACCTATTTCTAAAATACCGGAGATATATTTTGCAACGGCAATATTATCACCTGTAACCATCTTAACTGAAACACCTTTTGCATTTGATTCAGCTATTGCTTGTTTTGAGTCTTCACGAGGAGGGTCAAAGAGAGGAACAAGTCCTACAAAATGGTACTTGTCTTCACCCTCTTTTTTGTATCCTACACCTAATGCTCTAAAACCTTTTTCTGCAAAAGAGTCTACCTCTTTATATGCCTCTTTCTTGTCAAACTCTTTTTCATCACATAGTTCAATAATAATCTGAGGAGCACCTTTGGTATAAATCATATCATCAGTAAAAATACTCTCTGTTTTTTTACTGACAGGATCAAAAGGTACAAACTTTTTCATCTTTTTTTCTATAAGTTTGCTATTGAGTTGATGTGCATCCAAATAGTCAAATATAGGTTTTTCTATTGGGTCTTCATTCTCTTTTTTACTTGCAAATGCAGCATATAAAAGAAGCTGGTCTTCAGTATAATTACTAGAAAGATAAGGGTCAGCGAGACTCATTTTATTTTGTGTGAGTGTTCCTGTTTTGTCCGAACATAGTATATCCATACCTGCAGCTTCTTCAATGGCAGATAGTTTAGTGACTATGGCCTCTTTCGATGCTAAAACTCTTGCACCTAAAGCCATAGTAACGGTTAAAACTGCTGGCATAGCAACAGGAATGGCAGAAATGGTCAAAATAAGTGAAAAAATCAGTAAATCCATAAGTGGTTCATGCCTTGCAACACCATGCCAAATAATAATGGCAATTAGGAAAATAGTCATGAAAATAAGGTAATCACCCACCTTAATGACCATTTGCTGGAAGTGCCCATTTTCTTCTTTTTCTGCTTTTGCAATAAGACCTACAGTTTTTCCAAAGTAGGTGTTAAGTGCTGTAGCTGTTACTTTTGCAATCATCTCACCCTGTTTTACAATGGCATTTGCATACAAAGTCTCCCCAAGCTGTTTATTTACAGGAAGCGATTCACCTGTAAGTGCAGATTGGTCAACTTGCAAAAAGTCTCCACCACCAAGAAGTGTACAATCAGCAGAGACAACATCTCCAATTTTTATCTTAATTATATCATCAGGAACAATCTCTTTAGCATCTATATTTTTCCACTCACCCTCACGCAGGACAAGTGCTTTACGAGCTAGCTTTTTCTTTAATACAGAAATAGCACTTAATGCTTTTGACTCCTGATAAAAGTCAACAAAAGCATTTACTAAAAGCATAAGCATAATAACGGAGAAATCTTCCCAACGGTGTGCTATTGCTGAGAGAACAACAGCAATTTCAATCATCCAAGGAATAGGGCCCCAAAACTTTTTAAAAAGCCGATGGTACCATGTTTCCTCTTTTTCGTTTATCTCGTTATAACCATACTTTTCAATACGCTCTTTAACATCTTCTTCGCTTAAACCAGTTAATTTATCTAAATCTATAGCTTGCTCTAGCATCTGAACTTCCTAAATAATTTTTTTATAATTTACCTGCAATATACTCTGCAACTTCTAGTATTCTTTGTGAATATCCATATTCATTATCATACCATGCCATAACTTTTACCATTTTATTTCCGACCACTGCGGTTGAGAGTCCATCGATGATACAAGAGTGACGATTGTTGATAATGTCAGAAGAGACTATCTCTTCAGTGCTGAACTCCAAAATCCCCTGAAGTTCATCCTCTGAAGCCTTTTTAAATGTCGCATTGAGTGCCTCTTTTGTGACATCTTTTTTTAAGAGTGCTACAACTTCAGTAATAGCTCCATCAGGGACAGGTACACGTAGTGCCATCGCTTCCATTTTACCTTCTAAGGCAGGAATAACTTCTACAGTGGCAATAGCTGCACCCGTTGTTGTTGGGATAATATTTATAGCCGATGCACGACCACGTCTGCGTTTTTTGGCACGCTTATCAACTGTAACTTGCGAAGAAGTGTATGCATGTGTTGTTGTTATCATCGCATTTTCTACACCATAATTCTCTTCTAGCACTTTCATAACAGGTGCTAGTGAATTGGTAGTACAAGAGGCATTTGATATGATATGATGCATAGTGTTGTCATACTCTTTCTCATTCACACCCTTCACTATTGTAAGGTCAACATTTTTTCCCGGTGCGGAGATAATAACTTTTTTTGCACCAGCTGTGATGTGTTGCTGTGCTAAAGTACCATCAGTAAAACGTCCAGTACACTCTAAAACGATGTCGATGTCAAGCTCTTTCCAAGGGAGTTCAAGAGGGTTATGACTGCTCACTATGGCAATCTCATGCCCATCAACTATGAGTTTATTCTCTTGCGTTTGAATGTCAAAATTTGCTCTGCCATGCACTGAGTCATATTTTAAAAGATAGGCAGCATCTTCAACACTCGAAGTGTTTGCCGCAACTATCTCACAATTTTTTGGTAAATTGTTAATGTAATGTCTTAGTACCTGATTTCCGATACGCCCCAGTCCATTTATAGCTATACGCTTTTTCATATTTTCTTCCTTGTAAAACAATATTTAACTCTTGAAAATTATACTCCCTATAAAGTAAATAGCATGTTACTTAAGTGACATACTATTTTACAAACCTATATACTTAGCACAACGCTCTTTTAATTTTTCAAGATTTTTTATTATTATTGCAGCCCGTTTATCTACAATGATGCCATCTTTTTTAAGTTCTTGTAAGTCTCGTGTTACTATAGTCCGTACACTACCTATCATCTCTGAAAGTGTTTCATGAGAAAGTTTATTCCTTATTTTTGAAGAACTACTTTCTTGTTTGAGTAGAAGATTTGCAAGACGTGTTTTCGCATCGTAAAAAACAAGTGAGCGAGAAAACTCTTCCATTTCCCGAAATTTTCTAGAAAGACATTGTAAAAGATTTGTGTTTAGTTGCGAATATTCTACAATCCATGAGCGAATATAATGTGCTTCAATTTGTAAAAGTACACAAGTATCAAGTGCTGTGTAATCCATCAAATTTTCTTTTTTATCAATGACAGGTACGATGTCAAACACTTCATACTCACTAAGTAAAAAAGGTGTAATACTTCTTGCATTTTCAGGGTTAAGGTAAGAAGATTTTATATTTCCTTCTATTATTACATAAAAGTATTTGAGTGTCTCTTCACTATCAATAGTAGCTAGCTTTTGTAACTTTTTTTCTTGAAAATGAGTTGCTGCCATCTCAAAAAAGGTATCATCCATTTCCGAAAAGAAAAATGTCTTCTTTAAGTTAGTTATAATTTTTTTATATTTCATATTGTGTATTTTCACCAATCCTTTTGTTTTTTTGAATTACTTTTATTATATCTAGCTCATTTAAAATTTATTTTTTAAAATCTTTTTTCCCATCTCTACACCTGGCTGATCGTAGGTATTTACTTCAAGTATAATGCCACATAAAGATGTTAAAAGCTCATAGTATAAGATGAGTCTGCCGACATTTTTTTCATTTAAAGAGTCAAGTGTGATTTTATCGACATTTATTCCAACATGAGATAAACTCTCTTTCGTCGCTTCACATTCGCCATCTATGAGTTCATTAAAACTAAAGCCGTTTATGTAGTCTGTTTTTTCTAAAAATTTTAGTTTTATATTTGGAACTTTTATCTCTTTTTCAAATTTCTCTACTTTTATAAATGTGACTGTTTTATCTCTTGGTCCTTGCATAATGAGCTGTAAAAATGAGTGCTGATCAACTGAACCTATATGACCTATAGGAGTTAGCCCTGTATGGTTGCCATATATATCTACTTTTCCAAGTGATTCTGCCCAGAGTTGCACATACCATTTTGTAAAATCTTCCAAACAGTTTGCATAAGAAAATATTACATTTATGGATGCTTCTTTTCTGTGCTTCGTAAGGAGTGCCGCTTTTTTGAGTAGATGGTTCTCTTTGCCATGAAAAAAGCTCTCTGCCATTGCAGAAGCTCCTTCCAAAATACTTTTTGTATCGTATCCGGCTATGGTTAAAGGCACAATACCAACAGCACTGAGCACTGAAAATCTACCACCAACATTTGCAGGAATATTATAAGTTTTTATTCCATACTGGTGTGCAAATTTATGCAGTGCAGAATCCTCATCTGTAATAGCAACTATCTGCTCTTTTTGTGGACTTTTATAGTCAAGTTCAAAATACTCTATCACCTCTTTAAATATAGAGATGGTCTCTATGGTAAGCCCCGACTTTGAGACAACACAAAAGAGTGTTTTTGCCTTCTCAATGGAAACAAGCTTATCCGAAAGGTCAATTTCATCAGGATTTTCTAAAAAGAGCATTCTTTTTACACCTGCAGTTTTATGCTTAAAAATGGACTCTATAGCTTTTGTTCCAAGTGAAGAACCACCAATGCCAATGACGACAACCGTATCACACTGCTTAACAAAAGTGTTTGTCTGTGCAAGCTGCTTGGCATCTTCCATAATTTCCAAAGAGTCGCTGCCTAAAGTAAAATACCCTGAAGTCCCTTTTTTCTTCTCTTTCAAGATTGTTTCATAAGTATTTATCATAATGCCCTCTAAACTTTTATCGAGTTCCCAAAGGTATTCATTTTCAAACTGTATCATCGTATTCTCCTCTATTTTGTTTTTTTAAGATAACTGACACTCAGTGGTGTCAATGTAATATTTATGCTATTTTTTCTTCCCTGTGCCTCTTGGGCAAGAGATGTAAAACTTCTTAATTCCTGTGTTTGCCCTCCAAACTCTGTTAAGTCAGAGTTAAATATCTCTTTATATACACCTTTTGAAGGTAGCCCAAGAGGATAGCTATTATGCTCTTTATCTGCAAAATTACAGATGATTATTATTGGTTTTTGGTTTCGTGCACCTTTGCGTATAAAGGCAATAACATTTGCATTGTAGTCATTCTCCTCTATCCATAAAAAACCTTCTGGCTCTACATCATTTCTATGCAGTGAGGACTCTGTTTTGTAAAGTCGATTTAGTTCTTTAACACATGATGACATTCGATGATGCAGTTTATACTCTAAAAGATCCCAATCAAGACTCTGCTCATAGTGCCACTCATTAAACTGTGCAAACTCTGAACCCATAAAGAGTAGTTTTTTTCCAGGATGTACCATCATAAGTGCATACAATGTACGTAAATTAGCAAATTTTTTCTCATATTCACCCGGCATTTTGTTGATAAGAGAGCCTTTCATATGCACCACTTCATCATGACTTAGAGGTAATATATAGTTTTCAAAAAACATATAAACAAAACTAAAGGTCAAATCTGTGTGATGGTCTTTACGAAAGAGTGGATCTACTTTCATATACTTTAAAATATCATGCATCCAACCCATATTCCACTTGTATCCAAAACCAAGTCCATTTTTATCGACAGGGCCTGTTACCTGTGAATAGTTCGTGGACTCTTCTGCTGCCATTATAATGTCAGGAAAGTGTATATAAGTAGTGGTGTTAAGCTGTTCTAAAAATTGTACGGCACCACGGTTAATGTTACTCCCATCTTCATTGGGTATCCACTCTCCCTCTTCGCGTGCATAATCAAGATAGAGCATAGAAGCCACTCCATCAACACGAATACCATCAACATGGTACATATCGAGCCAATACATCGCAGAACTTACTAAAAAGGCACGAACTTCATTTCTATCATAGTTAAAGATGGCGCTCTGCCACTCTGGATGATAGCCTTTGCGTGGGTCTTTGTGCTCATAGAGACACGAACCATCAAAGGTACTAAGACCATGTCCGTCCGTTACAAAGTGAGAAGGCACCCAGTCCAAAATCACACCAATATCATGAGCATGCATCACATCCACAAACTCCATAAACTCTTTGGGAGAGCCATAACGCGAAGTCGGTGCAAAGTATCCTGTGGTTTGATAGCCCCAAGAGCCATCAAATGGGTGCTCCATGACAGGCAGCAACTCAATGTGTGTAAAGTGCATCTCCTTGATATACTCTGCTAGCTCTTGTGCTGATTCAGCATAGCTAAGGTAACGATTATCTTCCTCTATCTTGCGCTTCCAGGAGCCAAGATGCACTTCATAGATGGAAATAGCCTCTTTATGAGAGTTGTTCTTTTTGCGTTTCTTCATCCATTTTGCATCATGCCATTTATAACCATCAAGCGTGTAAATTTTTGAAGCAGATTTTGGTTTTATTTCTGCATAAAAAGCAAAAGGATCCGCCTTATAAGGGTCTGAATGAGGATTATCGGAGTAAATGAAGTATTTATAGGTAGACTCCTCTGCTATGTTTGTGATAAATCCTTCCCAGATACCTGAGCCATCCTCTCTCTTTTGTAGATAGTGAGTATTTTCATCATAGCCATTAAAGTCACCTATGGCAGAAACAGTTTGTGCATTAGGTGCCCAGACTGCAAAGTAGACACCATCGTTTGCTTCTCTTTGCATCCTATGTGTACCAAGATGTTCATACAACTTTGCATGTGTTCCCTCTTTAAAGAGGTAAATATCTAGCTCACTAAAACGTGTTACATCATAAAAAATCTCACTTTGCATCATATTTTCCTTCTTTGCTCAATGGCAAATCTATAAACTTTTTCATACTCTTTTGCTGCATCTTTCCAGCTAAAATGCTCATGCATCGCCTTTTGCTGCATTCTCTCAAAGGCAGCCTTGTCTCTGTAATAAATATCTATCGCCCATAAAACTGTGTAGTAGAGTGCTTCGGATGTAGCATCGTAAAATTTAAAACCATTTCCGTGTTCATGTTGGGTATCAAAATTGACTATGGTGTCATCCAAACCACCTGCTGCACGCACTATCGGTAGTGTGCCATAACGCAGGCTGTAGATTTGATTGAGTCCGCAAGGCTCAAAAAGAGAAGGCATCAAAAACATATCGCAACCTGCTTCTATTTTGTGTGCAAGCTCATTTGAGTAGCCTATGTGCAGGACAAAATTTTCTCTGTGATAGGCGACTTCACGGAAAAAATCTTCTGCCCACTTCTCTCCCGTTCCAAGCATTACTACCTGAATGTCCTTATCAAGTAGTCCATTGATAGCACTTGATAGAAGCCCTATGCCTTTTTGTTCCACCAATCGCCCCACAAAGCCTATAAGTGCCACATCTTCTCTTTGAGGCAAGGCAAAATGGCATTGCAAATCTTTTTTACATGCTTTTTTTTCATCCATTGCATCAAAGTCATAATTTTTGATAAGGTATTTGTCTAAAGAGGGGTTCCACTCTTTATAATCCACCCCATTTAAGATGCCAAAGAGCTTGTGAGCATGTGCTTTTATATGCTCTTGCAGACCAAAACCAAACTCTTGTGTTTGGATCTCCTGTGCATATTTTTTTGAAACCGTTGTCACGGCATCTGCTGTTGTAATACCACCTTTGAGGAGATTAACACTGTCAAAACTCTTAAACTCGTGTGGATTGAAATGCTCCCAACCTATCTCCATCACATCCATCAAACCTTTGTAAAAACTTCCCTGATGTTGGAGGTTGTGAATAGTTAAGACCGATGCAGTGTAGGCAAAATCATGAACAAAACGCGTTTTACTTAAAATTGGCATCGCTGCTGTATGCCAATCATTTGCATGGATAATGTCTGGTGTGAAATGGAGCATCTTGCAAAGCTGTAGTGCCGCTTTTGAGAAAAAGATAAAACGGTTGTCATTGTCATGATAGCCGCCATTTTCATCTTCATACAAGTTGCTACGACCAAAATAGTGCTCATAATCAATAAAGTAAATTTTCACATCACTCTGCGGTAAAGTTGCAGTGTAGACAGCGGCCCAAAGCTCTCCCATCACACCCATAGGCACTCCTAAAGGTGCAGGCAATTTCTCTAAATGCTGCAGCTCAATGGTGTAATATCGTGGCATGACGACAATAATCTCATGACCTAGCTCTTTTAGTGCTTTTGGAAGTGCACCAGCAACATCTGCTAGACCGCCTGTTTTAGCAAAGGGAACTACCTCTGCTGCTGCAAATAAAATATTTAATTTCTCTTTAGACATAATTATCCTTTAATAAAAATGCACCTTGCAGTGGAGCATTTTTGAGTTGTGTTTTTTTAATTTGTAAATTTTTTATAGCAAGAGGCAGTGCATACTCTTGTATCTTCTTTTGTATCTGTGTGAGAATCGCTTTTTCATCATCAATGATACCACCGCCAAAGACCAAAACTTTTGGGTTAAAGAGTGTAACTACCGTTCCTGCAGTATGTAAAAGTGCTTCAAAAAAAGTATTGTAAATTTGTTGTGCTGCTGCATTTGAACTCTGTTTTAACCCTGAAAGTGAGAGTTGTACATCAAGATTTTCTTTTTGTTTCCAGCGTAAAAGTCCGCTTCCCGAACAAAAAAGCTCTACGCAGTTGTTCTTGCCGCAGGAGCAGACAAAAGGGGAACGCTTAAAAGGAATATGCCCAAGTTCTGCGGCAATATTATCAGCACCATGTAGCAGATGTGAGCCACAAACTACGCCAAGCCCCAAACCTGTACCGACATACATTGCACAGATGTCTTTGCTCTGAAAAAATGCAGCTTCTGCCAAAACAGCACAATTCACATCATTTTCCAAAAAGAGTTCGACATCGTATTTTGACTCTATGTACTCCTGCAAATCATATCTGTCGATTTTTATATTTGGCGCAGAGAGGATTTTTCCCTTTGCAACCTGTCCTGCATAAGAGATAAAAACTGCAGTAATATTGCTGTTGCATGTTAAAAAACGCTCTAAAAATGCACAAAGCCCAAGCGAAGAACTCTCTAAAGACTCTTTTTCAACTATAACATTTTTCTCAAGCAACTCATAACGCAGATAGGTACCGCCAATATCAATGCCGAGTTTCATAAAATTTCCTTATAGAGCTTTATGTACTGTAAAGCACTTTTTTCAAAGGAAAAGTCACACTGCATGTTAAACTGTTGAAGTTTTTGAAGTGCATTTTTATCTTCGTAGCACTTAAGTGCTCTTTGTATGGCTGCTATAAAAGTTGCAGTTTTTTGTTCTTCATAAAGGAAGCCGCGCCCACAT
>WFNM01000080.1 GCA_015488615.1 Sulfurimonas sp. | reverse complement strand
TCTTTATAGGCTTGGGAAATCATATCTTCAACAAAATCTATCATCTCCCCACCACTTAAATTATTATAATGTGAGTAAAGACTATCAATGCTTACAATAGGCACAAGGGGTCTATCTAACTCTATACTATTGATGGAGGTTAAAATATACTGCTCTAGCCACTTGCGCTTCTCATCCGTAATAATAATAACCGTTTTACCATTAAGAATTTGACTAAGTGCATACGCAGTTGTCTTTGACCACTCAAAACGGTCTTCTTCAAGCCAAGAGAGACTACCACCCTCTTCTCTTATGGCATCTAAGCTCCACTGTGCAAAATCTGGCATAGCCGTATTTACTTCTCTAACTCATACGCATCATGAAGGCTTCTCACTGCCAACTCTGCGTATTTTTCATCTATAACCATTGAAATTTTAATCTCTGAAGTTGAAATCATATGGATGTTAATGTTCTCTTTTGCCATCACTGAAAATGCTTTTGCAGCAACACCAGCATGAGATTTCATACCCACACCAACAACAGAAACTTTACAAATATCTTCATTGTAAGAATCAGACTTAATTTCACCTTTTTTTACAAAAACATCTACAACCACTTTTGCATCAAGCAGCTCTCCAACAGGAACAGTAAAGTCAATATTTGTACTCTCATCAACCGATTTAGTTTGAATTATCATATCTACATTTACATCAGCATCTGCAAGAGTATTAAAGATGTCTGATGCAATTCCTGGTCTGTCTTTAACACCACACAAAGAGACACGAGCTTGATTTCTATCTAATGCTATTCCACTTACTAATGGTTTTTCCATAATATTTTCTTCCTTTGTAATTAATGTTCCCTCTTCATCTGAGAAACTACTTCTTGTAACAAGATTTACATTGAGTTTTTTTGCCATCTCTACGGAACGGTTTTGTAAAACTTTTGCTCCTAAACTTGCAAACTCAAGCATCTCATCATAAGAGATTTTTTCAAGTTTTTTTGCTTTTGGTTCTATGCGTGGATCTGTTGTATAAATACCAGTTACATCCGTATATATTTCACACAAATCAGCCTCAAGTGCGCCAGCAATAGCCACAGCAGAGAGGTCACTTCCACCACGACCAAGTGTTGTAATATCACCCTCTTCATTCACGCCTTGAAAACCAGCTACAACAACAACTTTGCCCTCTTTTACAAGGTTGTGCATCGCTGTAGGGTCTATCTCTTGGATTCTCGCTTTTGTATGAATGTTATCAGTCAAAATACCAGCTTTACGCCCACTCATAGCAGTTGCATCAACACCCATCTCTTGCAGTGCAATAGAGAGAAGTGACGCCGTTACTCTCTCTCCAGAACTCAAAAGCATATCCATCTCAGCACGAGCAGGATTTTTTGAAAAGTGTTCTGCATAGCCAACGAGTTTATTTGTCTCACCACTCATAGCAGAGACAACAACTACAACGGCATTGCCCTCTTTTTTTGTTTTTGCCACACGCTTTGCTACATTTGCAATACGCTCTAAATCACCGACACTTGTTCCGCCGAATTTTTGAACTATTAACATCTATAACAGACCCTCCTTCACAAAATATTTTATAACTTTTTCATACACGGGTTTTTTAAAGTGTGCTGTAAGATTTAACACATCATCTACAGTTACAAATTTATAGTCCGAAAACTCAGGATGCTTCGTATGTATATCTATTTTTGCATCTTTAGAGAGTTTCACCAAGTAGTATTTTTGTATCTGCCCTTTATAGGGTTGCATTTTTTTTAAAATTTTAGGTGGAAAATCATAAGAGATCCATTCAGGATAAAATGCAACAATTTCAGCTGCCTTTGTTCCTATCTCCTCTTCCATTTCACGAAAAAGAGCATCTTCTACCTCTTCTCCCTCATCAATTCCACCTTGTGGAAACTGCCAAATATCTGTCAAATCATTTCGTTGAGCAATAAAAATTTCTTTTTTTTGAGGATAATTCTCGGAGACTATTACCATCGCCACATTCGGACGATATTTCTCTGTAGTGTTCATAATATATACCTAGTTTAAGTTGTCTGAATTATACTCAAAAGCTTTTAAGCAATGGCTTAAAAATTTCGCTATACTTTCAAAATGTTACTATATATACACATTCCATTTTGCGATTCCAAATGCTCTTACTGCGCTTTTAACTCTTATGTAGATAAATTTCATCTCAAAGAAGCATATATGCAGGCACTTTTAGAGCAACTCAAATATGAACTCAAAAAGTTTTCTGCAACTGCAGACTCTATCGAAACACTTTTTATCGGAGGTGGCACACCTTCAACCGTTGCACCAGCTCTTTATGCTCCCATATTTGCACTCCTTAAACCATATCTAAAAAAAGATGCAGAAATAACAAGTGAAGCAAACCCCAATAGTGCTACTTATGCATGGCTTAAGGGGATGAAAAAACTTGGAGTAAATCGCATTAGTTTTGGTGTGCAGAGTTTTGACAAAGAGAAGCTCAAACTACTTAACCGTTCGCATACTCCAGAAATGGCAAAAGAGGCACTTTTAAACGCTTCAAACTTAGGCTATAAAAATCTCTCTCTTGACCTTATTTACGCAACTCTTGGCGATACAAAAGAGCTACTTCAAAAAGATATTGAGACTGCCTTTAGCCTCCCAATCAACCACCTCAGTGCCTATGCACTTACCATTGAAGAGGGTACTGCGTTTCAATCACGACCTGAAATGTCATCAGAGCAGTTAGAAATCACCCAGTGGATTTTTGCTCAAATTCAAAAACAAAACTTTACACAGTATGAAATTAGTAATTTTGGCACCTATCGTTCAGAGCATAACTTAGGCTACTGGAGATATAAAGATTATATAGGTGCTGGAGCAGGTGCTGT
>WFNM01000079.1 GCA_015488615.1 Sulfurimonas sp. | reverse complement strand
TTTCTATGTAGTTACGACGTGGCTCAACTTCATCACCCATAAAGAGCGTAAAGGCATCACTTGCCACTTCTGCATCTTCTATAGTTACTTGAAGAAGAACACGGTTTTCAGGAGTCATAGTAGTTTCCCAAAGTTGCTCAGGATTCATCTCACCAAGACCTTTGTAGCGTTGTATATAAGAACCTTTACGAGCATAATCTTTAATGCTCTCTAACACAGCGATGATATCTTCATCGAAGCTAAGTTCCCACTCTTGAATCTTTTTATAAACAAAATTTGCTTCAGTAAAGTGTGGTGCTGCAAAAAGCTCATCATTGATGAGTAACTCTTCCATACCGCCCTTAGTTTGAACAAATACATGCACTTCGTTTGTCTCTTCATCTATAGTATGTGTTAAAATATTGTTCTCAATGCTTGCTAAAAACTCTTGCACTTTGACAAAAAGCTCTTTAGCAGGCAATGCAATAAGGTCAGGGTTTTCTATGAAGTGACGGATTAAGTCTACTAGTGCATAACGGCGTTCTAGTGCAGCAAGACTACCAGCATAATGGTCTACCATTTTGAAGTAAGAAACAAGGTCATTGTGTCCTAAAGTTTGCTCCTCTAAAGACTCTATACCATTATCGATGAGGAAGTCATTCATCTCACGGTCATCTTTAAAGTAAATCTCTTTTTTACCCTTTTTATAGCGGTAAAGTGGAGGCTGTGCAAGGTAAAGATACCCTTTTTCAACGACATCACGGAAATGTCTGAAGAAGAAAGTAAGGAGTAGCGTTTGAATGTGAGAACCATCGACATCTGCATCGGTCATGATGATTATCTTATGATAACGCAGCTTCTCTTCTTTGTACTCTTCACCAATACCACAACCCATAGCTGTAATCATGTTTGTGATTTCATCAGACTTAAGTACTTTTTCTAAACGTGCTTTTTCGACATTTAGTATCTTACCCTTAAGTGGAAGTATCGCTTGAAAAACACGGTCACGACCCTGCTTCGCAGAACCACCCGCAGAGTCCCCTTCCACGAGATATATTTCAGAGATAGTGGCATCTTTACTTTGACAGTCTGCAAGTTTACCTGGAAGTGTTCCTACTGACATATTGTCTTTTCTACGAGTAAGATCTCTCGCTTTTTTCGCCGCTTCACGACCACGCGCTGCTGCTAGTGCTTTAGAGACGATAGCCTTTGCTTGAATAGGGTTCTCTTCAAAGTACTTTGAGAGTGCCTCACCTGTCGCTTTTTGAACAAGTGGTCTTACATAAGTATTTCCAAGTTTACCCTTTGTTTGTCCCTCAAACTGAGGCTCAGGTACACGAGCTGAGACGATAGCGATAAGTCCCTCACGAACATCATCACCAGATATTTTTACATCTTTCTCTTTTGCAGCACCATTTTTAGAGTTATAGTTAGAGATAACACGAGTAAGAGCAGCACGGAAACCTGCTTCATGTGTACCACCATTTGGAGTTCTAATGTTGTTTACAAAAGATGCTAGTTTCTCTTCGTACCCATCGTTATACATAAGTGCTACATCAAACTCTATGTCATCTGCCTTGCCCATAAAGCTATACACATCAGCAACAACAGGCTTTTTATTCATATCGCCTACATACTGAGCTATTCCACCCTCGAAGTGGTAAACCTCTTTTGTCCCAGTTCGTTCATCATTGAACTTGATAGTGATAAATGGATTTAAGTATGCAAGCTCTTTAAAACGCTTAGAAAGATACTCATACTCAAATGTTACAGTATCAGTAAAGATAGTCGCATCTGCTGCGAACTCTATAGTTGTACCAGTTTTACGAGTAGTTCCAGTTACAACAAGTGGCTCTTGAGGAATACCCTCTTTAAAGTCCTGCTCAAAAATCTCACCCTCACGGAAAATAGTCATGTGAAGATCTGAAGAGAGTGCATTTACAACTGAAACACCAACACCATGAAGTCCACCAGAGACTTTATAAGTATCTTTATCAAACTTTCCACCTGCGTGAAGTACTGTAAGAACAACAGTTGCTGCACTCATTCCCTCTGTAGGGTGCATATCGGTAGGAATACCACGACCGTTGTCACTTACCTTACAAGTCCCTTTTTTTGTGAGAGTTACAGTGATAGTATCACAGTGCCCAGCCATTGCCTCATCTATAGAGTTGTCAATAACCTCATAAACTAAGTGATGCAGACCACGATGACCTGTATCACCAATATACATACCTGGACGTTTTCTAACAGCTTCTAGTCCCTTAAGGACTTTAATATTACTAGCACCGTAATTTTCCATTTATAACTCCGTAAAGATAATTACGCTTATTCTATCTAAGTTTTACTAAAAACTAAATTACAATTGGCATTACTACTGTTTTAAAATTATCATCACTTAGGATAAATGGAAGGTTTCCTTCGTTAAGTCCTATAGTGAACTCAGAGTTGTTTATAGAGTTTAAAAAATCTAGAAGATAGCGAGAATTAATAGCTAAAGAAAAAGGTTCAGAAAATCCTGTTGCATAACCTATTTCTGTTTTAGCTTCAATATTATCATCACTAAGAGACTCAAAAGTAATGACCTCATTTACAAAAGTAATCTTTACATCTGTTGAGATAGTTGTTATCTGTTTGATAGAGTCAATCATAACCGCTTTAGGAAGTAAAAGTGAGTTTTTTATCTCTTTAGGAATAATTCTTGAGTACTCTGGAAATTTACCATTTATAAGTTTTGTAAAGAAAGTATACTGCTCAGAGTGGATGATAAGATTTGTATCATCATAATAAAGTTCTATATTATCAAAGAAAAGTTTTTGTATTTCTATAATAGCTTTTTTTGGAATGATGATGCTAAGTTCACTTTCACTATTGTTTGCAAGTGTTACAACAGCTAAACGACGAGTATCTGTAGAAGCAAAGTTTATAAGATCATGTTTAATGTCTATGAGAGCTCCATTAAGCTCAAATTTTGGGTTATTAGTGTCGATAGCTGGAGTTATCTTCTTTAAGGACTCTATGAGCATGTGAGACTCTATTGAGATACGTGCCTTACCTTCATAAGATGGAAACTCTGGAAAATCATTATGAGAAAAAGTAGGAAGTTTAAAGTTTGAGTGACCTTGAGAAATATGAAGAGTATCACCTTTTACTTCTAAGTTGATATTTCCATCTTTTAATATACGAACGATATCTAAGAACTTTTTACCATTAGCAGTTATACTACCCTCTTTATCAATATGTACTTCAGATGTACTTACCATAAAGCCTATCTCATAGTCTGTAGCTTTAAGAGTAAGAGAGTTATTTATAGCATTTAAGTAGACATGTGATGTTATCTGTGAAGTATCTTTTTTTTCTAAAAAAGGTCCAGAGTGGATAAGTATATTTTCAAGTATTGATTTAGCAATAGTTATTATCATGTAAATTCCCTATATATTATATAATTTTTAGTAAGTAGTAGTAGGTGCATGTGAAAAGGTGAAAACCTCCACCAAAGACCCTAAAACTTGACTAAAAAGGACGTGATGAGTCTTAGTAACTCTATTCACGTCTATTCACTTTTGCAATTATATCTTTTTTTAAGAGATATTTGTTATTTTGTTTGTTAACTCATCTATTTTTGTTTTAAAATCTTCATCATCTTTGATTAATTCATTTATTTTCTTAATGGTATGACTGATGGCAGTGTGGTCTTTCATACCAAAGTATTGTGCGAGTTGAGGCATAGTATTTTGTGTAAGTTCACGGCAGATATAGATAGCGATTCTTCTTGCATAGACGATATTTTTACTTCGACCTTTAGAGCGTATCTCACTAGGTTTGATGTTGAGATCTTTTGAAACCACTTCAGTGATAGTATCCATAGTAAGATTCTCGCGTTTTTCAGCCATCTGATCTTTGAGTACATTTTTTGTAAACTCAAGGTCTATGTCTACATGCATTAGCTGTGAGTAGGCATGGAGTTTTGAGAGTATGCCTTCTATCTCACGGACATTTGAGTCTATAACAGTGGCAATATAGTTAACTATCTCTTTAGAGAGTTGAACCTTATTTATCTCGCACTTTTTCTCTATGATGGCTATCTTTGTCTCAAGCTCAGGAGGTTGTATGTCAGCAACTAGTCCATGCTCGAAACGGCTTTGAAGTCTTGCTTCAAGTCCACCTATCTTTTTTGGTGGTTTATCTGCTGTGAGGATTATCTGTTTACCCGCACCTTTGAGGGCTTCAAAGGTATGAAAAAACTCCTCTTGGATAGACTCTTTGTTGGAGAGAAACTGAATATCATCTATGAGAAGCACATCACATTTACGGTATTTCTCTTGAAAACGTTCCATCGTTTTGTTTCTGAGATGGCGAACGAAGTCATTTAAAAACTGCTCAACAGTAGTATATATAACAACTTTTCCTTCATTTTGAAAGACATTTCCAGCCGCTTGCATAAGGTGAGTCTTTCCAAGTCCAACGCCACCATAGATAAAGAGAGGATTGTAAAGTATTCCCGGTTTTTCACTGATGCTTTTGACTGCAGAGTAAGCGAACTGGTTTGAGCCACCTACCATGAAGTTTGAAAAGGAGTGTGAGGGGTTCAAAAGAGAATTTCCCTGCTTTACTTCAACGACTTTTTGTTTCTTGCGTTTATCTACAAGGTTTTTAAGTGTGATTTTCACTGTTACCTTGGAGTTAGTCTTGACTTCAAAGAGGTGTGCTACTTTTTCAGTGTATTTATTTTTAATCCAGTTCACAACAAGTGCATTTGGAGCATAAAATAGTGCCAGTTCAGGTGTAGACTTCTTCACATCATAAACGAGATGGCGGATATAGCGTTTATACTCGCTCTCACTTATCTCTTCTTTTAAATTTTCTAGTATCTCTTGTCCGATATTCACATTAAAACCTATTTTTTAAATATAGTGTGAATAATACACTTTACTTCCATAAAATAGGGTTAAAAAGCTACGTGAATAAAAAGTTATTCACATATTGCAAATATTTTACTTTTTAAAGAGCTTAAAAAGCAAAACTATACTAAAGTGTCGTAAAGAAAAAAGGAAAATAATATATGAGAACAATAGGTTTACTAGGTGCAATTTCTATAGGTATTGGTGGTATGGTTGGTGGGGCGATATTTGCTGTTTTAGGAGATGTTGTTTCTATAGCTCACTCTGCTACAATGTATGCATTTATTATAGCTGGGATAGTGGCACTACTGACCTCTTACTCCTATGCAAAACTCTCTGTGACTTATCAGAGTGAGGGGGGAACAGTTATATTTATAGATAAAGCTTTTGGGCATAATTTCCTCTCGGGTTCTGCTAATTTTATGTTGTGGCTAAGTTATCTTGTGACTATCTCACTTTATGCGGTTGCATTTGCTTCTTATGGTGAGACTTTTTTTACGAATAAAACACCACTTTTACATCATATTCTTATCTGTACAGTTATTATTTCACCTGCACTTATAAACCTCGTGAGTGCTTCATTTGTAAGTAAATTTGAGACATTTGTACTCTCTATAATAATTATTTTATTAGTTGTTATTATCGTGAGTAGTACTTCTTATGTGGATGCACAAAGACTCTCTTTAGGAAATCATTTTGCACCACTTTCTGTAGTTGTGGCAGGTATGATTATCTTTGTGGCTTATGAGGGATTTGAGCTTATAGCTAATGCCGCAGAGGAGATAAAAGAGCCTACTAAAAATCTCCCTCGTGCATTTTATATCTCTGTTTTGTTTGTTATCATTCTCTATACTCTTATCGCTATGGTTAGTGTGGGAACAGTTCCAGAGTCAGAACTTCTTCAAGCAAAAGATTATGCCTTAGCCGTTGCTGCTAAACCTGCACTTGGTCAAGTTGGTTTTACTGTAGTTGTAGTAGCAGCACTTCTTGCGACTTTTTCAGCTATAAATGCGACTATCTATGGAAATGCTCGACTTGGTTATATCATTGCAACGGAGGGAGAACTTCCTAAGTTTTTGGGAAAAGAGAAACGCGAAATTCCTTTTATGGGAGTTATTGTTACTCTTGGATTGAGTTTGATACTAGCAAATAGCATAAACTTAAATGCCATTGCTATCATTGGAAGTGCAAGTTTTTTATTAATATTCTTCATTGTTAATCTGAGTGCTTATAAACTTAGAAAAACTATTGGAGCAAATATTGGTATTTTATTTTTCTCTATAACAGCTACATTTTTAGCATTAATTACACTACTTTATCATACTTATAAATCAAACCCTATGGCAATAATTATCTTTATATCATTTATAGTAATCTCCATACTTTTTGAACTCCTTTATGGAACATATATTCGTAAAAATCTCTTTAAACATGGACATATAGCATGAATATCTTAGGAATAGACCCAGGTACTAGAAATATGGGTTATTCCATCATCAAACTAGAAAACGGAAAAATCTCTTTAGTAGAAGCAGGACTCATAAAGATGAAAGCAGAAAATTTGCAATTTCAGATACCTCAAATGGTAGAGGGAGTCTCTAGAATTTTTGCAAACCACACCATAGACGAAGTGGCAATGGAAGATATATTTTACGCACATAACCCTGCAACTACCATCAAACTCGCCCAATTTCGCGGTGCCATCATGCTCAAACTCCTCCAGGAGTTTGGACAGTTCCACGAGTACACTGCTCTTCAAGTCAAAAAAGCACTTACAGGAAAAGGCAAGGCGAGTAAGGAGCAGGTAAACTTCATGGTTAAACGCTTGCTCAACATAAAAAAAGAGATAAAACCTCTTGATATTTCAGACGCAATGGCAGTAGCTATTACACACTCTCAGCGTGTTCGTCTAGTAAAAAAATAAACTAGATGTTAGAAGAGCTTTTTACTGTTATAATAGTAAAATTATTTTTTGGAGTAAGTTTTTGAGAAAATTTTTGCTATTTTATTTGCTACCTTTGAGCCTTTTTGCTAGTATAACTATTGAAGATGCGTGGCAGAGTGTTGTGGATAAAAATGATGGTTTGAAGGCTGATAGAAGTAATGTAAAATACTCAGAACTCAAAAAAAGTTCAGCTAAGAGTATGTATTTGCCTTCTGTGACTTTGACAGGGACTTATACTCACTTGAATGATTCAATGAATATTAATATAAATAATATAAGTAGTAATATAAATCCAATTTTAAGTAAAATTGGTGCTAAAACGATTCCAAATGAACTTGAGCTTTCTAAACAAGATATTTTCTTAGCAGATTTACATCTACTATGGCCACTCTATACAGGTGGTAAGATAGATGCAGCACAGGATATTTATGCTGCACAAGTGCACGAAGCAAAAGCTGTACAAGAGATGAAAAAAGATGTGGAATTTTTAAAACTTGTAAGATATTATTATGGTGTAGTGGTGAGTAAGTCTCTTCTCAAAACACGCCAAAAAGCACAAAAAGCCCTAGAACTCCACTATAAAAATGCGAAAAAGTTAAAAAAAGAGGGACAGATAGCTAAGATAGAACTCTTAGATGCGGAGGTTAAACTTGATGCTGCTCGTATAGAGACAACTAAGGCAAAGCATAAGTATGAAATAGCCTTGTCAGCTTTAGCAACTCTTACAAAACTCCAAGATAAGCCAGCCTCACAACTCTTTGTCAACGAGAGTATGCAAGATGAAGAGTATTATAAAAAAGAAACACAAAAGAGCTATGCAGGACTTAAGGTTCTTGATGCAAAAGAGGCACAAACCAAGTCTATGATAAGAGTTAAAGAAGCAGCATGGCAGCCAGAAGTAGCAGCTTTTGGAAATTATAATCTTTATAAAGATAATAGCTCCCTAATGCAGACAATACCGAAATGGTTTGCTGGTGTTGTAGTCAAAATAGACCTTTTTCAAAGAAAAGACAGAAGTGAAGATGTGCAAGCTGCAAAACTTCTTAGTGCCAAAGTACGACACCTAAAAGCACAAGCAATAGAAGATTTACGACTTTTGGTTGAGAAGACTTATAAAGAGATGCTCGCGGATTATGAAGAGTTTTATGCTCTTAACTCTTCAGTAAAACTTTCACATGAAAATTATAAACTTAGAAAGATAGCATTTAAAGAGGGACTCTCAACTTCAGTTGATCTTGTAGATGCACAGATGTTTCTACTTGGTGTACAAACAAAACGTTTAAATGCAGCCTATAACTTCGTGCAAAAAGTCTCACAACTCTGTGTTTTAAGTGGTAAAAGAGAGCTTTTTTTTGAGATAGCAAACAGATCTGAGGAGATACAATAATGAACAACAAGATACTTTTAGGCATAGGCTCTATATTCCTTGTTTTCTTTGTTTGGGTTACTTATACCTTCTACATGGCATACCAGCCAAAGGCCTTGATTCTTCAAGGAGAGATAGATGCTCAGAGTTACAGTATCTCTTCAAAACTCTCTGGTCGCATAGGGGAAATCTTTGTGAAAAAAGGTGACTTCATAGATGTTGGTGATAATGTCTTTAGTATCAACTCTCCAGAGGTTGAGGCGAAATTAGCTCAGGCAAAAGCAGCACAAAATGCGGCACAAGCACAAAAAGAGCAGGTAAATAAGGGTGCGAGAAAACAGCAGATTCAAGCAGCACATGATCAGTGGCAAAAAGCAAAAGCAGCTGAATCTCTTATGTATACAACTTATAAACGTGTACAAAAACTCTATGATGAGGGTGTAATCTCCGAACAAAAACGTGATGAAGTGTACACGAAGTACAAGACAGCTAAGTACACTTCAAATGCAGCTAAGCAGATGGCTGTGATGGTTAAAGATGGAGCACGAATAGAGGTAAAAGATGCAGCAGATGCACAAGAAAGAGTCTATGCTGCAAAAGTTGAAGAAGTTAATATCTATATAGATGAAACTATGGCACACTCTTTTCACAAGGGAGAGGTTTCTGAGATATTGATTCGTTCTGGAGAGTTGGCACCTTCAGGATTTCCTGTTGTGAGTATCATTGATATGGGGGACTCATGGGCGAGGTTTGCTGTTAGAGAGGAGTATCTTAAAGACTTCACAAAGGGGAAAAAGTTTCAAGTAAAAATACCTGCAATTGGAGAAAAATCTTATGAATTTGAGGTTACTAACATAGCTGTTATGGGAGACTTTGCTACATGGAAAGCTACTGAGAGTGGCAAAGGTTTTGACATGAAGAGTTTTGAAGTAGAGTTACGACCAACACAAAAAGTAGAAAATCTTCGTGTTGGTATGAGTGTTCTTTTAGAACTTAACTAGGATTCTTGATGTTAGATGCCCTCTCTTTTGCTTTTTTTCGTGAGTTAAAAGAGATATGGGTTTCATGGTATAAACTCTTACTTATCTCTCTTTTGCCTCTTACAACATCTGCACTTTTAGTGGGTATATTTTATCAAGGAGTAGCATTTAAACTCCCTATAGTTGTAGTTGATCACGATAAAAGTCAACTTTCAAAAAAACTTCTTTTTAACATAAATGCCTCGCCAACTCTGGATATAAAATATAGAGTTAACTCTACAAAAGAGGCGATAGCACTTGTGCAAAAGGGAGATGCTTATGCCTTAGTAGAAGTACCTCAAAATTTTCAAAGAGATGTTTTTTTACAAACAGACCCTAAAGTTACGGCGATGCTTAACACCCAGTATATCCTTATTGGTAAGATTATCAAGTCTGCTCTTTTTAAGAGTGTTACAAGTTCAGCAGGGGAAGTGGAATATGTGCAGCATCTTATAAAAATACAAAATAAAAATACCAGTCTTCATAAAATTACCCCCATTAAACTTCAAGTCACCGCTTTTTTTGACACCTATAAGAACTACTTTTTGTTCCTTGTTTCTGCCTTGCTTCCCTCGGTTTGGCAGATTTTTATTGTGGTTACAACTATTGTTAGTTTTGGTACACTTTTTAAGGCAAAAAAGGAGAAAGAATTTTTTACAGGGGGGTATATAGAAATGAAGATAGTAGGCAAGATGCTTCCCTATACAATAGTTTATACACTTCTAGGAGTTAGCTTTTTATTTTATATTTATGGGACACAAGGGTGGATTTTTGAAGGTTCTTTTACTGTGATGATTTTTGCTCTTTTTCTCACAGTAATAGCTTATCAGGTGGTAGCACTCTTTTTATTTGTCACAGGTTTTGATTATTCTCGTACTCTCTCTTTAGGTGCAGTATATACTGCTCCTGCATTTGCTTTTTTGGGTATAACTTTTCCTGTGAGTAGTATGAACTCTTTTGCCTCTTTTTGGCGAGATTTGCTACCTATATCTTACTATATGGAAATACAAATATCTCAAGCAAATTATGGTGCAAATATCTTCTTAGAGCTAGAGAAATTTGGAAGTATTGCTCTATTTATTCTACTTATTATTCCAGTTTTTTTTAGATTTCGTAAGAGACTTGTATCATGAGTTTCTTTGATGTTTTCAAGGGTGAAGCAAAGCTTATCTTTACCGACATTGCCATAGTACTCACTATCATAGGCGGTGTGATATTTTACTCTTTTCTCTATCCTCAACCCTATGCAAATGAGAGTGTAAGTAAACTGAGTGTAAGTGCAGTAGATCTCGATAAAAGTAAGCTATCAAGAAGTATACTCTTTAAGTTAAATGCTACACCTCAGATAGATATAGTCCGTCATGATATGAGTCTAAGAGATGCACAAAATGCACTCAAAGAAGGAAAAATAAAAGGCATTGTGGTTATTCCAACACACTTCAAACACGATATTGCCTTAGGTATGAGTCCTACTATAGCTGTTGGTGCTGATGGGAGTTATTTTCTTATTTATGGGGCTATTGTAGAAGGAGTTATGCACACAGTATTTACTGAATCGGCGAAAATAAAGGTAACAGAACTTCTTAAAGCTGAAGTACTACTCCCTAAAGCAAAAGATGCCTTCACTCCCTACTCTCTTAACACTATTAACCTTTTTAACAAAGACAATAGTTATGTAGAGTATGTAGTTCCATCTGTCTTTATTATCATCTTGCAACAGACACTTCTTATAGGTTTAGGTATACTTGGTGGAGGGATAAATGAGAGAAGAAGATTAGGTATACAAGGCTATTACGATAAGGCAAAACCTTATCAGCTTATACTCTCTAGGGTGATTATCTTTGGTACAATATTTTTCACTCATATGCTCTTTTATTTTGGCTTCTCCTATGAAACTTTTCATATCACCCATGTAGCAAATATACTAGAGTTACTAACATTTGGTGTTATGTTCTTGTTAGCTGTTATCATGTTGGGTATCTTTTTAGGCTCACTCTTTAGGAGTCGTGAGGTTGCGACCCCTCTAATCCTTTTTAGCTCTCTGCCTCTTGTTTTTGGTGCGGGTTTTATCTGGCCAGTGGAAGCTATGCCTAAAGCTATTTACTATCTCTTTTACCTCTCTCCCTCTACTCCAGCGATAGAAGGATTTTTGAGTCTTAACCAAATGGGAGCCACTTTTTCAATGCTGAAAGAGGAGTACCTTATCCTATCAGTTCAGGCTTTGGTATATGGTTTTTTAGCTTGGTTTTTGAGCAGAAGAAGAAGCTCATAATAGTATTATCCTTTCTTTGATATAATTAATCATCAAAAGTAACAAATAAAATAAAAAGTAGAAAATATGAACTATAGCGATAACTACAATCCAAGCCTCTCAGACACAAAAATTTTTAATGATATTGTGAAAGAGAAAGAATCTATAGGTTACTATAATCTTGTCAATCAGGATACGACACCTTTTAAAAAGTATGCAAAAACTGTAAAGCAAAAAGATGTTGTTGTTATAGGTATCGGGGGGAGTACTCTGGGAACTTATGCTATCTACAAGTTTTTAAAACATTCTAAAAAATTAAAGAAAAAACTACACTTTTTAGAAACTACTGACCCTATTGATATCGAGGCAAAATTAGAGGGAATAAACCTTGAAGATACTCTTTTTATTATTATCTCTAAGTCTGGAACGACGGTGGAGACTATCTCTATCTTTAAGTATATAAACTCGCTTGTCAAAATAGACAAGTCAAACACTGTAGTAGTAACTGAGTTTGACTCAAAACTTAATGCCTATGCACAAATTCATCAGATGCGGAGATTTGAGATTCCTAAGGATGTGGGTGGACGATTTTCTGTATTTTCTGCAGTTGGTCTACTTCCTCTTGCGATAGTGGGGATAAATATAGATGATATTTTAGCGGGTGCAAGAAAGATGCATGACTCTTTTTTCTCTAAGGGAACTTCTTACTCGACACTCCTCAAAAAAGCACGTTTCTTTGTGGAGTACAAAAACAAGTTTAATATCAATGTTCTTTTCTCTTACTCCTCGCGTTTAGAGGGATTTAACAAGTGGTATATCCAGCTTTGGGGTGAGTCTCTAGGTAAAATAGATGTGAATAACTCACATCAAGGGCTTACACCTATAGGTATAGTAGGTCCTATAGATCAGCACTCTTTTTTACAGCTTGTTATTCAGGGCAAACGCGATAAAACTCTTACAGTCGTTAAAGTAAAAGACTTCGAGAAACCACTCAAGATTGCACCTATTACCTTAGAAGGTTTAGAGGAGTTAGACTACCTTAATGATTTAGAGTTCTCAAAGCTTATAAATATGCAAGCAGATGCGACAATAGAGGCGATAAACAATGAAAAAGATATCCCATGTGATGTGATCACTATAGACTCTGTTTGTGAGAGTGCTATATCTGGTCTTATGTATGAGTACGAGCTTCTTACCTCTCTTTGTGCGAAGTTTATGTACATAGATGCTTACAATCAGCCAGGTGTTGAGAGTGGTAAAATCATACTAAAAAATAAATTTAAAAAATAAGGAAGTAAAAAATGAGTAAATTTGAAAATGTAACAGCAGTAAAAGAGGCAAATATTTATTATGATGGCAAGGTAACAAGCCGCACAATAGAGTTTAGTGATGGGTCTATCAAGTCTTTAGGGATTATGCTCCCTGGTGAGTATACTTTTGGGACAAATGATGCAGAGATTATGGAGATAATGAGCGGTGAGTTAGAGGTGAAACTTCCGGGTGAAGGTTGGAAAACACTAAGCACTCCTGAGACTTTTAATGTTCCTTCAAACTCATCGTTTGATTTAAAAATTAAAACTCCAACAGATTACTGCTGCTCTTACATTAAGTAAGATGAAAACAAACAATAACTTTAATATTCTCATAGTAGATGATGAAAAGTTTAATGTAGAACTTGCAGCAGTTTACCTCAAAGAAGAGGGCTATAAGGTCTCTTTTGCTCTTCATGCTAAAGCAGCTCTCGAGATTATCTATGCAAAAGATATTAGCCTTATACTTTTAGATATAAATATGCCTAAAATGGATGGATTTGAAGTCTGCAAGATGCTCAAAGAGGATTTAAAGACAAAAGATATTCCTATCATCTTTCTCACGGCTCAGACTGATATAGAGTATATTTCTAAGGCATTTGAAGTTGGTGGTGCAGACTATATATCTAAGCCTTTTAATGGTGTAGAGCTTAAAGCTCGTGTAAAAACACAGTTACAAAATCTCTCTTACCTAGAAGAGATAAAACATAAGCAGTCAAAACTTGCACAGTTAAGTATAACAGATCCACTCACAAAACTTACAAACTCCCTCTACTTTGATTCACAAATAAAGATACAACAGAGTGGTAAGAAAGATTTTTGGATACTCTACTTTAAGCTCAATAATTTTGAGAAAATAAATGCTCTCTATGGTTTTTATGCTTCAAACAAAATTATTAAGCGAGTTGCAGCTATACTCAAAAGTAAAAGTTACTCAAATGCAGTTGTCTCAAGACTCTATGGTGTGAGTTTTGGTATACTTGTGAAAGATTACTCTAAAGAAGAGATTACAAAACTTCATAAAAGTATCTATAGTGAGATTGCAAAGGATAAAAACCTAAGTCAGTTAGTCCATATCTCTGCTGTACTCTACAATGTAAAGGAGAGAATGCTTAGTGTTCCTTCCTTGTATAAGCAGATACAGTTAAAGGCACAAGAGCTAGATAAAAATAGAGGCAACTACGGTTTTCTCTAAAGTGTGTCTATTTGTTTGAGTATCTGCTCAATATGTCTGAGAAGCTCTTGTGTTTCTCTATCTTTGACCTGTATATTCCACTCTCCATATTCCTTTTCAGCACGAACAATAAACTTTTGAAACTCACTAAAACGCAGGTTACCTACCATACCTTTAAGGTTATGGAGTATATCTCCTGTGATACCCTTCTCCTCTATACTCTTCTTTATCTCTACTAGACTTGATGCAAAACTTTTAACTAAAGAAGTAATTATATTTATATCAGCAATCTTGAGTGCTGTTGCTATCTTTTCTAAGTCTAGTTTATCGTAAAGCTTTGGCTCTTCATGAGGGGTAGGAGAGGAGAGATACTTTGTTAGTATATTGTCTAACTCTTTATGGACGATAGGCTTATTGAGCGAATCATCCACCCCAGCCTCTTTAAATGAGAGTAAATCACTCTCTATAACATTTGCAGAGAGAGATACAATAGGCGCAGTGTAATTCTTTTTACGTAGCTCTTTGGTGGCACTTACACCATCAAGGATGGGCATATTTATATCCATAAAAATAAGATCATAGTTATTTTGAAATGCAGCATCTACTGCCTCTTGTCCATTTTCTACGATAGTATATTCTAAACCACGTTCCTCAAGAAGTATGGAGATAAGTATTTGGTTTGTTTTATTATCTTCAGCTATAAGTACATGACCGCTATATTGTGAAGTCATATTGTCTGAAGTGTCCTTTCTATGATATAGTTGTATGTTATCTTGTGTGAGTGTGACAATCTTGTCAAAGAGGGCTGAACCTGTCATTGGTTGCTCCACGAGATGAAATTTCTCATGATTACAGGTAAAATGTCCATCTACTCCTTCTATATAAATAAGTTGTAGTTTTTCATACTTATCAAGAGCATCTTTACAAGCATTTGTATCAAAGATTTTTGAGCAGACTATGATAATATCTGTTGTATCGGAGACATCTTCTATCTTATTGACTTTTGTATAACTATAGTGCCAAGCATCAAGATAGGAGAAGACTATATTGTTAATAGCACACCCTATCATATTATCAAAGTGAATAACAGCAATTTCAATACTGTGGTTATCAGTTTGTTCTATAGAGCTACTCTCATCTGCAACGGCAAGTTCTAAATCGAAGAAAAATTCACTGCCCTTTCCTTGCACCGATTTTAGTTCTATCTGTGTACCCATCATATTGACATATTGACCACTAATAGAGAGTCCAAGTCCTGTCCCTCCAAACTCACGACTGATGGAATCATCTGCTTGAGAAAAGGCTTGAAAAACTGTCCCTTGCTTCTCTTTTGGAATACCGATACCACTATCTTTGACACTAAAGTGAATTTTTGCCTTGTCGTTTATTATCGACTTAAGGAGGATATTTACATGAACTTCACCATTTTTTGGTGTAAACTTAATAGCATTAGATATGAGGTTGTTTACAACTTGTTTGAGTCTCTGCACATCACACTTGAGAAGTTTTGGTAGAGTTGTATCTATATAAACATAGAAGTTTACTTGCTTACTCTTTGATACGGATGCAAAAGTAGCAACTGTCGCTTCCATTTCGGCAAAAAGGTCGGCTTCTGTCTCATAAAGAGCAAGCTCACCACTCTCTAGCTTAGAGAAATCAAGTATATCATTTACGACATGTAAAAGTGTTTGCCCACTTTTATGGATAATGTCTATATAACGTTTTTCCTCTTTTCCTAAATTTTTTTTGCTTAAAATATCTGTAAATCCAAGGATACCATTGAGAGGGGTACGTATCTCATGAGACATATTTGCTAAAAAGATAGTTTTAGCTTGTTCAGAAGCATAAGCCTTGAGCATTGCACTTTCTAAGAGTGTAATATCATTAAGGTTGATGATGTATTGGTCATCAAATTTTTTGACAAGAATAGTAAAAGTATGTTTAGTTCCATCTCTAACAATCATTCTAACCTTGTTTTGTGTCTCAAGCCTACCTTCAGCTATATCTTCTAGCCAATGAGGATATTTTTTTGTATATACATATCCCTCTTCTTCTAAAAAGAGATCACAGATGCAGTTATGTTTTTCTTTGAAGTTTTCAAGAGAATTGAAGTTGAGAGTTTCAAAGAGCTTCTTATTCACACTAAGCATACCCAACTCTTTTGAAGCATAAATGACCATAGCATCTTGATTATCAAAGATAGCCTTTATAAGTTTTTCTTTCTCTTGTATACGTCTCTTTGACTCTATCTGCTTCGTGATATCTTGACGAATAGCGATAAACTCTTTAATCTTATGGTTTGCATCAAAAATAGGCATGATAGTGGCTGCGACATAGTAAAATGAGCCATCTTTAGCGATATTAGAGATGATTCCACGCCAGATTTTCCCTTTTGTGATTTTTTTCCAGAGCTTTTTGAAGATGAACTTTGACATATTAGGATCACGAATAAGATTATGGTTTTGTCCAATAAGCTCTTCTCTTGAGTATTGACTCACTCGGCAAAATGTATCATTCACATAGGTGATGTTCCCTTTTATATCTGTTTTTGAAACAAGTGAAGACTGATCAACTACATCCCTATACTCTTCAAGTAGGGTAGTATTCTCTTTAAGTTCACTTGAAGTCTGTTTGATGAAGTGGGTAAGAGCATCAAAGGTGATACTATCGAGACTCTTCTCATCTTTTTGGAAAAGTTCTTTTTTCTTTCTTTTCTTTCTTTTTTTTGTTTCAGAAAGGAGCAAGATAGTAGTTGTACAATTAAGGAGTGCATTATTGATATCAGTACTATAAAACTCCCCATAGGTAAAAAAACCAGAAGTTGGTGCAAGTTGTTCAAAAGGAGCAAACTCAGACTCTAGTTTTTTACCAAGAAGTGTTTTACGTGCGATACATGAGTAGATATAGATAGCTTCTGCTGGGTTTTGGTTGAGTTTTGTACTTATGGCATTTGCTCCAGAGATGATACTTGTTGCATTTGAAAAACCAAACTGCACTTTTTGTCCCTCTTTTATAGGTCCTGCAAGGATTATTTTTTTCCCATCTATAGCCATTGGAGTTCTTGAAACTACTGTATTGCCCTCTTTATAGAGAAGGGGAAAGTCAGCAAGTGTGGCACAATTGTTCTCAAAAAGAGTCTTTCCTAGGTAGTGTTTTATCACTTTTATAGCATTTTTATTATCTATCTCGAGGAGCATATTGCCCTCTACTTTTGTGATAGTGAACTCTTTGCCTATAGGGTTCCAGTTGAGATTGTACTCATTACTTGCCGTGAGATTTTTACCAGAGAAGGCGACACCTACTGCTCCTGAGTCATAGACTTTGTTATTCATAAAAATATATGTTTTTTTCAGAGCGAAGTTATCACCAGCTAAACCGCCAGCAAGGATAACATGAGGATTCCTTTTTTTTACACCCTTGATGAAACCTTCGTAGTCTTCTCCCTTTAGCCCCTCACTGAGGATAATTGCAGCTTTTGTTTTTTTGTTAGAAATTTTAGCAGAGAGTTCTTTTCCTGACTCTTTTGAAATGCTTTGTGTTCTATAGGCAGAAAGTTTTGTATTTTTGAAAAGAGAGAGACTTATTACTATCTCTCTTTCGTACATTTTAGCTCTAGAAATTTCTCCTGCAGTTGTCGTACCTATGATAGTTGCATTTGGAAAATCTTTTTTAAGGGTAAGGAGTTTTTGTTTGATAAGCTTCTTTTTCATAGTACTACTAAAAAGCTGGATAAGTGCACTTACATACTTAGACTTTTGAGCTTCTTTTTTTGCTATTTTGTAGCTTTTTGTATCATTATATAAAAAACTTAGATGTTTCATTTCTCATCCTTATTTGGCTCTGGTATCTCTAAAAAAGTTGAAAATTAAATGAATCGTAAGATTAAATCTTTTAGTGATCTTTCATCGAGAGCACCACTCACACGTTCTATTTCTTTTCCATTTTTAAAGACGATGAGAGTAGGAATACTTCGTATACCTACTTGAGAGCTAAGAGAAGGTTCCTTTTCCGTATTTACTTTTGTAAAGAGTGCCTTAAGAGGAAAGGACTGAGCCACTTTTTCAAATGTAGGTCCAAACATCTTACATGGACCACACCAAGGTGCCCAGTAGTCTACAAA
The DNA here is from genome assembly GCA_015488615.1 of Sulfurimonas sp. Taxonomy (GTDB): domain Bacteria; phylum Campylobacterota; class Campylobacteria; order Campylobacterales; family Sulfurimonadaceae; genus Sulfurimonas. The sequence continues at coordinate 25,016 of WFNM01000079.1, read as the reverse complement.
GACTGGAATATCACTGTTAACTATTACTTCATCAAAAGTTTTAGCACTAAGCTCTATAGGTTTTGTATCAAGTAGGGATTCCTTACATTTACCGCAGTTAGCTTTTTTGTAAGACTCTTTTTTTGGGACATTGTTTACGCTAAGACAGTGTGGACAGATTACTCGCATGATTTTTTCCTTGTATTAATTTATATGGTAATTCTAACAAGGTTATTGTAGTAGCATTTTGTGAACGCATATTAATACTCCCCTTGAGATGGTCTGTTATAATGGTATAACACATATAAAGACCTAGTCCTGTGCCATTATTACTTTTAGTAGAAAAGTAGGGTTCAAAGACTTTTTTGAGTATCTCAGGTTTAATACCACCTGCATTATCTTCTATACTTATAGAGAGGTGTGACTCTAGGTCTTCTACAATTACTTTAATATGTTTGTTTGTTGTCTCTTTCTTGTGAAAGGCATCTACAGAGTTTTTGATGATATTAATGATGCTTTGGAGGAGCTCATTTTTGTAGGTATAGATATGTAGATTTTGAGGAATATTTATCTTGTAAGTTATCCCTTGCTGTTCCATCTCATCTTTGAGAAAAAAGATAGACTTATCAAAAAGTTCGTAAAGCAGAAACTCTGATGCGAACTTGTTTGGTTTGAAATAGTCGCTAAAATCATCTATTGTCTCAGAAAGATATTTTGTTGTCGATTCTATCTTTTCAAAAGAATTAAACATTGTATCTGTATCAAGTTTGTTGAGCTGTGTTTTTATCTTAAGGGTCGCCATAATGGTGTTGATAAGTGAAAGAGGTTGACGCCATTGGTGGGCTATCATTGAGAGCATTTCCCCCATAGCAGCACTTCTTGAAGTGGCTAACATTTTTTCTTGTGTTTGTGCAAGATGTTTTGAATTTGTTATATTTTCTCGAAAGAGAATAAATCCAAGATGTTCTCCACTTGCATTATACTCAGTAATGAGAGTACTTTTAAATATAATTTCTTCTCCATTGGAAGTTTGTGTCTCTTCTTCATACTCAAAGACTTTTTTCTCTCGCATGCAAAGAAGAATCTCATTTTTCAATGAGTTATTGAGGTTGTAACGCTCTTGATGGAGATACTCTAAATTTAAAAGCTCATCTTTTTCGTAATAAAGCTGTTCTAAGAGTGCTTGTGAGACATCTGATATTTTACCTTCCCTATCTAGTTTGAGAAGGAGTACCTTTTTATCTATAGTCTCTCGTTCTTTTAGGAGCTCTGTATTTAGTTCTCTAATTTTGAGAATATGCGAGTGAAGTAGTGTGTTAGTGTTAGCCATATTTGTTTGGTCTGTTATGATGAGTGCGACTAAATTTTGTTCTGAATCAAAGGGAATGATACTCACATCTTGCTGCATATACTCAAAACTAGAATTTGTAAGTTCGTTGATCTTTATTGGTATGAGGTATTTTGAGGTACTGGCTGTATAAAAGGTAGGTGAGTTTAAACGCAGGGCAGTTTTGATTTTTCTAATAAGTGTTTTTGTGTTGATGTTTGTAAAAAGTGTATTGAGTATTTTACCCCTAACAGCATCTTCTTTCATGTTAGTATGAAGTTCTAGCCACCTATTGAAGTGATGTATCTCTAGCGTGTCATTTAAGACTAAGATACCATTGTCGATGTTTTCGACAACTTTTTTGTTTATATCAAGAGTTCGAGGATAGTGTTGAGTTTCGTTTTGAGCCATTGGATTGATTCATCTTTTGTGAGGATAAATATTTTACCATTTATCTGCTGATCTTCGAAGTTGAGATCTGTGTCTATAACTATAACCTGTGAGTACTGTTTAAAAGTTGCAACATCATGTATCTCTTCTAGTGGAACCTGTGAAATATTTGGCAGTGAAAAACTGACAACTGTATCCATCTCCTCTGCTAACTTTGTAGTAAGTGAAGAGGTAAGGACATTTGTGAGTTCTAAGATAGCATCATCAATATCTTCTGGGGATTCTAGTTCGAGGTGTTTTGCTAAGTTCTCTGCACTCTCTTTGTTTATAAAAAAAGCACTTTCACCATTAAACTCTCCACTAAAGGCTTGCGTTGAGAAGAAGTAACTTGTGCTTTTGAGTGTATCAAAAGTCTCAAGAAGTTTTTCTGTTTGCATGATACTTATCTTGGGAATACTTAGCGAAGCAAAGGCATCAAGCATATCGGCAACTACAGCAGTAGCATTACCATATGCCACATTCATAAGTTCTTGAAGTATATCCCTTTCATCTTCTGTAAGTATATGCATTTAGATAATCTCTAAGATGTCTTGCATTTTTTCTGTATTTATAGGTTTTTGTACATGGATCTGTGCTCCAAGAGCAATAACTCTCTCTTGTGCTTGTTTTTGTATATCTGCTGAAACGACAATAATTTTTGCTTTTGGATTACTCTCTAGGAGTTTAGGAAGTGCTTCATATCCATCCATCTCAGGCATAGTCAAATCCAAAAAAACTATGTCAGCTTTCTCTTGATCCATAAGTGCAACTGCTTCAAGCCCATTAGTTGCTTGAAATATTTTACTCTCACCAGTATATAACTTAAGGCTCTTAATAAGGCTTAATCGTGCTAACTTAGAATCGTCTACTACTAGATACTTCATGATTAAGATCTAAAAGATTTTATAGTCTCGGCTATGCCGAAATCTTGATATTTTATAGGGTTAAGAACTATCTGCGCGAGTTTATTATTATCGCTATTTATAACTATAGGAGCTAAAAAGTTTATAACAGAATTTTCTAAAGGCTTTTGTATTACAAGTAAGTTATAGATATTTATCTTTGACTTATCATTCACCTCTAAAAGTACTTTAATATCACTTGGAATATCAAAAGAGTATTCGCGTAGGAGATAAGGATTTACGAGTGTGAATGATATATGTTCATTATCAATATCTTTCATAGTTGAGAACATTTCATCTATCTCTGTGATCTCTACATTTAATGTATCAGGAAAACCAAGCAGTTCTCCTCGTACTTTATAACTCATTTAAAATCCTTTTTTAGAAATTTCCCTCTTCATACTTAAAACTATTTGCACAGATGTAGCATGAAGAATTCTTTATGTTCTCTATATTATAGCACTCCCCTATTCCAAAAGCAATAAGCTTCTCATCTTTTATGATACTTATCCCATCACTGAGATCAATAAAAGAGATTTTGTTACTCTCTACAAGTCGTGCATCACTTACACCGCTAAACTTGAGAGTGATAGTAATCCAGTTGTGAGCACGTGCCGCATCTTGGACGGCAAAGGTCGCATTTATTTCTAGCGGAGAGAGAACCTCTAAAGAGCGAAATTCTACATCTTTGAAGTTATTAAAGCGTGCTAAGTCTATACCTACTGACATCCAACACACTCCATACTTCTATCCTCTACATCATTTGCCACTTCTGGAGACTGTGAACGCAGGTAATATGTAGACTTGAGTCCGAGTTTCCATGCGAGCATATAAATCTCGTTTAGGTAACGCCCACTTGCTTTATCCAGAGTGATAAAGATGTTAAGTGATTGCCCTTGATCTATCCACTTTTGACGAATCGCAGCAGCTTTTATGAGCACTGTTTGGTTAAGGTCATAGGCTGGTGTGTAGTAGCTCCATGTATCTGGAGAGAGTTTAGGTACTACAACTGGAATAAGTCCAGAGAGATTCTCTTCAAACCACTTGCGTTTAAACACCGGCTCAATAGCTTGAGTAGTTCCTGTTAAGATGGAGATAGAACTCGTAGGTGCAACAGCCATTAAGTAACCGTTTCTCATTCCCTGCTTTTGAACACGTGTACGCAGCTCATCCCACTCATAAGAAGAGGCAAAGAGTCCACCACGATCTACAAGGTTGATTACCTCTGCATTTGCATGGTCTTGAGGGAAAATACCATGGCTCCACTTACTTCCATCAAAGTCAGGATAAGCACCTTTTTCAACAGAAAGTTCAGAGGACGCAGCGATAGTGTTATAACAAACAGATTCCATAAGCTCATCTATCTTGTCAAAGTGCTCTTGTGTTCCCCACATGATTTTTTGTTCTGCTAACATCTGTGCTTCACCCATAACACCAAGACCGATAGAACGCGACTTCATATTTGTGCGTTTTACCTTCTCAACAGGGTAGAAGTTAAGATCTATAACGTTATCCAAACAACGCACAGCAGTAGGAACGATACGGTCTATCTCTTTGGTTGTATTTATGCGAGAAAGGTTTATAGAAGCAAGGTTACAAACAGCCGTATCCCCGTCTACTTTCTCTTTTTCTACTACGAAGATAGGAAGACCACCAAGTGAGTCTAACGCAGTTACTTTCTTCGCTAGTTTTTCTATGCCACTATCTACTTTAACTATCTCATCCTCTTCATAACTCACACTCTCACCATTTTCAAAGATGAACTTTATCTTGTAATGGTTAGGCTTTGTGTTTTGAAAAATCTCAGTACAGAGGTTTGAACTACGGATAATCCCAACATGGTCATTTGGGTTAGCACGGTTAGCATTATCTTTAAAACAAAGAAATGGTGAACCAGTTTCAAAGTAAGAAGTAAGAATCTTTTTCCAAAGATCTTTTGCCTTGAGCTTTTCTTTTATAAGTGACTCATCTTGTTCTAACTCTAGGTAGCGTTTGTTAAAAGCTTCTCCATGAAGTGTAGAGAGCTCACGAACATCATAAGGATCAAAAAGAGTCCAAATCGCATCCTCTTGAACACGCTGCATAAACATATCGTTAAGCCAAAGTGATGGGAAAAGATCGTGAGCACGACGACGCTCTTCACCAGAGTTTTTCTTTAGGTCTAAGAAGTCGTTGATATCTATGTGCCAAGGCTCAAGGTAAACTGCGATAGCACCCTTACGAGTTCCAAGCTGGTCAACTGCAATAGCGATGTCGTTTGTTATTTTGAGAAATGGAACTGTTCCACCTGCTGCATTTTTGTGTCCATCGATAAATGAACCCATAGAGCGAACCTGTGTCCAGTCCCAACCGATACCACCACCAAACTTAGAGAGCATTGCCATCTCTTGGTAAGCATCAAAGATACCTTCGATGTTATCAGGAGTAGAACCAATATAACATGAAGAGAGTTGGTGACGTGTTGTTCTTGCGTTTGAGAGAGTTGGAGTAGCGAGCATCACTTCAAACTGAGATATCATGTTATAAAACTTGATAGCCCATTCAGTACGGTTTTCTTCGCGTTGTGCTAGGAACATAGAGATAGCCATAAACATATGTTGTGGAAGTTCTATAGGGTTAGAGTTTCTATCTTTTATAAGGTATCTATCATAAAGAGTTTTTACACCAAGGTAGTTAAACTGAAAGTCGCGTTCAGGTACTAAGTGCTTTTCTAGCTCATCAAGGTCATACATCTCTTTAAGTCCAAAAAGTATGCGTCCTTCTTTTTCACCTTTTATGAAGTAGCTCTCTAAAGAACTATAACCGGTAAAACCATTTACTTGGTGGTAGAGATTAAAGATAAAAAGACGAGAGGCTACAAAAGTCCAGTTTGGTGCATCGATGTCTATCTTATCTACAGCAGTTTTTATAAGTGTCTCTTGAATTTCCTTAGAAGTAATTCCATCACGAAAGTGAATCTGTGCATCAACCTCAAGCTCACTCTGACTAACATTTGCTAAGCCTTTTACTGCTGCTTCGGTATATTTTTGGATTTTTGAAATATCTAATGGTTCTGTTCGACCATTTCTTTTTATAACTGTAATCATTGAATTCCTTCGTATTATATTGGAAATTTTTTACATAAATATTTCAAAAAAATAGTTATGTAAAAAGTCTGTTTTTGGATAGAGATTTTATCTAAAATATCTTGTGTAGAAGATTAAAAAGAGAGATTATTTACTAACTAGAAAGAAGTAAAAAGTGTTACCGGTGAAAACCGGTGTTACAGTAGAAGTAACACCGACTTCAGACGGTCTAGTTATTTAAAAACACGCTTGAAAATATTATCTACATTTTTTGTGTAGTAGTCGTAATTGAAACACTCACGTATCTGCTCTTCACTAAGTGAGTTACGAAGCTCTTCATCAGCTAATAAGTGGTTAAGATAGAGTGACTCGCCATTCTCATTTGTCGTAGGACGACCACCTTGGATCTCTTCCCAAACCTTCATCGCGTTTCTCTGAACAATACGGTAAGCATCTTCACGACTTACACCCTGAAGTGGAAGCTCAAGTAAAACACGTTGAGAAAAAACAAGCCCACCAGTCAGGTTTAGATTCTTCATCATATTTTCTGGAAATACTGTAAGGTTCGCAATAACGCCATTCATACGGTTAAGCATAAAATCCATAGTGATGAAAGCATCAGGTAACCAGAAACGCTCAGTAGATGAGTGAGAGATATCACGCTCATGCCAGAGTGCTACATTTTCCATTGCAGGAGTTACACAAGTTCTGATGATGCGTGCAAGACCTGTGATGTTTTCTGTAAGGATTGGGTTACGTTTGTGAGGCATAGCAGAGCTGCCCTTTTGACCTTTTGCAAAGAACTCTTCAGCTTCATATACTTCTGTACGCTGAAGGTGTCTTACTTGAACAGCAAACTTCTCTACTGAAGAAGCGATAAGTGCTAAAGTAGTAGCAAGTCTTGCGTAACGGTCACGGTGGATAACTTGGTTAGAAACAGGCTCAGGCTTAAGACCTAACTCTTCCATCGCATACTCTTCAAGCTCAAGTGGTGCATGAGCGAAGTTACCCATAGCTCCAGAAATCTGACCAACAGCGATAACTTCCATAGTCTGCTCAAGGTTTAAGAGGTGACGAGCCATCTCATCATACCAAACAGCTAGTGTAAGACCAAAAGTGATAGGCTCACCGTGGATACCGTGAGAACGTCCAACCATAAGAGTCACCTTATGCTCCTGTGCACGTACTTTAATAGACTCCATAAGCATCTTAACATCAGCGATGATAATGTTAAGTGAATCTCTCATCTGAATAGCCACACCAGTATCAACCGCATCAGAAGAAGTCATACCATAGTGGAACCATCTTGACTCATCACCAAGGCTTTCAGATACACTTGTGTTAAACGCGATAAGGTCGTGCTTAGTAACTGCTTCTATCTCTTCAATACGTTCAACTGAGAATGTTGCGTTCTTAACAATCTTATCTGCATCCTCTTGAGGAATCTTTCCAAGTCTAGCCCAAGCTTTTACAGCTGCTTTTTCTACTTCTAACCATGCAGCATATCTTGCATGTTGTGTCCATTTCTCTGCCATCTCTGGACGTGAATATCTTTCTACCATTTATACACCTTTATATTAATTATTGCGTTAAAATTCGCTTTATATATGTGTAGCATTTTACACTAACTATCATAATAGAGGAATTAAGAATGCCATTTGTAAAAAATAAATATACAGTAGACAAAAAACAGAGGGCTGTTTTCTTCCTTATGAATGAGTTAGGCTACTCCCAACGCGAGTCTCAGCGTTTCATCTCTAAGGGTCGTATACTTGTAGATGGAGAGAAGATGGTTAAAACTGCTGGAGAGATTGAGGGAGAGATAGAGTTTATTCACTTTGAGCCAATAACAAAAGGCTTAGTACCTAGCTTTGAAGAAAAAGAGTTTGTTGTCTTTGATAAGCCAAGTGGAGTGCTTGTGCATCCTCAAACTAAACGCACACCCTACTCTCTCATAGATGATCTCAAGTTTCAGTTTGGAATGGATGCAAATATAGCTCACAGAATAGACCAAGAGACAAGTGGACTAGTGCTTTGTTCTAAGAACAAGGTAAGTGAACGCGAGATAAAGATGATGTTTCAAGAGCGAGACATGAAGAAAAAGTATCTTGCAATGATTCATGGAGAGATGAAAGAAGAGATGGTTGTAGAAGCACCTCTTCTGCGTTCACAAAACCAAAGCTCAGCTATGGTTCGGATGATAGTGAAAGTAGATGAAGATGGTAAAGCATCTAAGACTACTTTTAATCCATTAAAGTACTTTCCTGAGTTGGATATGACTTTTGTTGAGTGCTCACCACATACAGGACGTCAACATCAGATACGAGTGCACTTGTTTCACGTGAAACATACCATAGTCGGTGATCCTGTTTATGGTCAAGAGGATGCAAACTTAGTGAAGTTTTTAGACAAAGAGTTAAGCCCATTAGATAGAATAAAAAATGGTGGAGCTTCAAGACTACTGTTGCATGCAAATGAGTTAGAGTTTGAACTTTATGGTGAGTACTTTAATATAAAAAGTAAAATAGATTTTTTAAAGGTCTGTATGGACTCTATGAATGTGAATAACTTTTCTAAGTAATTGCTCCTCTTCTTTTTCAAATGTGAAAAACTCCTCTTAACTCCATTAAAACCCTATAAATAGGGGCTTAAGCAAGATAAAAGTTTCTATTTCAGCAAACATTTATATAAATAAATTCTTAATTTATAAAAGAATTTTTGAATTTATCTAGATAAAGGAGTAGTTTATTCACAAGTTACAACACAGTGTGAATAGCTTGCAATTTTGAAGATACAATGTTTAGAGTAAAAAAGATAAGTTTTGAGTGGGAAGTTTTTTTGTTAGTTTTTTATAAGATTACTAGGGTATTATTACATTCATAAACGACCTCCCTGGTGTGTTGGTCGTTTAGTCTACATTTTGGCTATTAAACGCCGTTATATCTCTTGATAATCTTTTTCACACGACCTCTTAAATTTCTAAGTGCATCGCTACTTGTTTTACCATCAGCTGTAAGATTTTCAAAATCTTCACCAAGTTGTGCTTTCGCCATCCAACCTATTTTATTGTGGTACTTGATACCTACGAACTTAACATCACCAAAGTGACCTTTTGCGAGTTTATATATTTCTCTGATACGATCTGAGTCTGTTTTTTCTGCCATTATAGTGCTCCTTTAATTTATATGAGTTATTTTAACATATTTACCATTATTATTTATCATCATTTTTAAGTGCAGCATACATGAAACCACCGACACCTACAATAAAGACTGAAAGTATTAAAATTACTTCTCCGATATCTACCGCTGTAAAATCACCCATCTATATATCTCCTTCAATTTTGCTACTTATGTGGTCTTGTTTCTCTTTGAGCTGCCCACAAGCAGCACTAATATCTATGCCTTTAGAGTCACGTATAGTACAAAGTAAACCATGTTTAAGAAGATAGTCTTGAAACGCGACCATATCAGCTCGGCTAGGTCTATCATAATCTGTCCCTGGATAAGGATTGAAGTAGATAAGGTTTACTTTTGCTTTTATGTCTGTAAGTAGCTTGACTAGTTTCTTAGCACTGCCGATGTCATCGTTCTTATTTTTTATAACAAGATACTCAAACATCACACGCTTGCGAGTATCTATAGGAAAGCGCTTGACTGCATCGATGATAGACTGAATGTTATGTGCTTTGTTCATAGGAATGAGTTCCGAGCGAAGCTTATCATCAACAGCATGAAGTGATATAGCAATATGCACACCTAAGTCCATTTCTCCCAGTTTATCTATCTTAGAACTGAGACCACTTGTGCTAACAGTTTGGCGTTTACCACCGATGTCAAGCCCATCTGTCTCTTTAAAAATCTCTATAGCTTTTGTTAGGTTAGTGAGGTTATCAAGTGGCTCACCCATACCCATGTAGACTATGTTTACCTTTCTATTCTGTTTGTGATTATTATCGCGTTTGAGTGTAACTACTTGTGCTACTATCTCGCCAGCACTTAGGTCTCTCGTAAAACCACCCTTTGCTGTTAGACAAAAGGTACACCCTACTTTACAACCAACTTGTGTGGAAACACATATAGTATATTTTGCTTCTTGGCAGATATTTCCAGACTCATCATGTTGTTCATCTTTCATTTTAAGCCAAACAGCTTCCATAGTTTTACCATCTTGAAGCTCTAAAAGATACTTGATAGTTCCATCACTAGACTCTTCTTTTTTAGCAATTTTAAGAGGATTAACTAAATACTTTTGTGCTAAATCTTCTCTCATAGACTTAGGGATATTTTTCATCTCATCATAGTCTGAGGCGAAGTTATTGTATAACCAACCATAAATCTGTTTGGCACGAAACTTTGGTGTTATGAGGACTTCTAACTCTTTACGAGTGAAGTCCATTAGTGAGGGTTTTAGTGTTTCACTCATTTACTTGTAAGTTCCTTTATACGTTTTTTTACATGCTGCGTTAGTAACTCTTTTGCTTTTTCATGGTTGGCAAGAAAGTCATCATGTGCTGACTCGTTAGTGTAGTTTGTTATACAAAAAACACCTCCAGCTGGTATGTTAAACTCTTGTGCTATTTTTAAAATAGCGAAGAACTCCATGTTCTCTATCCCTACTCCAAACTTCAAAAAGTTTTTTGTTAGCTCCGCGTTAGTACTGATGTAGTTTGAGGAGTTCACTACGATATCTTTTTTGTTTGTAGTGTTTGTTGTGACTACATTATCAAGAGGTGTATAGGCATCATTTGAGAGAAATGCAAGCTCGATGTTAGCTGCTGTTTTACTCTCGATGATATCAAATATTTTAGCATCACCATAGCTTCCTGCACTTCCAACAAAGAGTATAAACTCAGGTTTATCAAAAAGACACTGGCGAGTAAGATTCATAGCCGTTTCTACAAGCCCTACTCCCATCGGTTGTGCGAACTCAAACTGTTCGCTATTTCCTGCACAGATGATCATTATTCATTTCCTTTAATTTTTTCAAAATTTAAGGGAACCTTTTCCCTATTATTTATGACGACAAAGGAACTCGTCCCTTTATCTATGTTAACACTAGGTTCTCTTCGGCAGAGAGCCCTCACACTTATATTCTCACAGGAATATTTTTTTCGTGAAGGTAGTGTTTAAGATCCATAATATCTATCTCTTTATAGTGAAAGATACTCGCAGCAAGTGCAGCGTCAGCACCACACTCAAAAGCCTCTTTGATATGTTCCATAGTTCCAGCTCCACCACTAGCGATGACAGGGACATTTACAGCCTTACTTATCTGCTCTGTGATGTTAAGCTCAAAACCAGCCTTTGTTCCATCGGCATCCATAGAGGTAAGAAGTATCTCTCCGCTTCCACGATCTACCACTTCTTTTGCCCACTCGACTGCATCAAGTCCAGTATCAACGCGACCACCATTTAAAAAGACATGGTACTTACCTGAGTCTGTGCGTTTGACATCTATAGCAGTCACTATACACTGAGAGCCAAAACGCTTAGAACCCTCATCTATAAGCTCTGGGCGTTTGATAGCTGCAGAGTTTACACTTACCTTATCGCAACCAACATTGAGCAGGCCGTAGATATCTTCAAGTTTACGTATTCCTCCACCAACTGTAAGAGGGATGAAAATCTCACGAGCAACTTGTGCAACTATATCTACTATAGTATCGCGGTTATCACTAGAAGCGGTGATGTCTAAAAATGTCAACTCATCAGCACCCTCTTCATTATAGCGGCGAGCCACTTCAACTGGATCACCTGCATCTTTGAGGCCAACAAAGTTGACACCTTTGACTACACGTCCATCTTTAACATCAAGACAGGGAATAATTCTTTTTGCGAAATAGTTCATTGCTTAGATACCTTATATTATATATTTTGAATTATACTACTTTAGACTTATACTTTGGTAAGGGATGTTTCACGTGAAACATCCTTTAATAGAGTAATAATCTTTTAGCTAATTGAAGAAAAAAAGAGCAAAATAATCGTGACTAATTTGACAAGTAAAAAATGTTATACTTTTTAATATATGAACGAAGTATATAGATAGAAGGAATTATTATCAAAAAAAATACTACAAAAGTTGAAACACTTAATGACTTAGCAAATTTAGCAGACTACTCTTTAAGAGATACACTTCACTCTGACCCTAGTGCAAAGGAAGATGGAGTAGACCATATCTCGAGAGAAGTTTTTTCAGGGCACTATGTTCCTGTAAATCCAAGCCCTATTCCAAATCCATTATACATTGCACACTCGAAGACTCTTTTTAGTGAACTCGGTTTTGCTGATGCTCTCGCCGAGTCTCCTGACTTTATGCGTATGTTCTCTGGAGATATGTCACAACTTCCAGGGTCAATGCATAGCAGTGGTTGGGCTTGTGGTTATGCTCTTTCTATATATGGAACAGAATACTATCAGCAGTGTCCTTTTGGAACTGGGAATGGTTATGGTGATGGTCGTGCTATGTCTGTTTACGAGGGAGTTTTAAATTCTAGACGCTGGGAGATGCAACTCAAGGGTGGAGGACCAACGCCATACTGTCGTGGTGCAGATGGACGAGCAGTACTTCGCTCAAGTGTTCGTGAGTTTTTAGCACAAGAACATATGCATGCACTTGGGATTTCTACATCGCGTTCACTAAGTCTCTACGCATCAAATGAAGAGTATGTAAGACGACCATGGTTTAATGAAAACTCACGCTCAAGAGATCCTGAAGTGATGATAGAAGAAGCAGTTGCTATCTCTACTCGCGTTGCTCCTTCGTTCATTCGAGTTGGTCAAGTGGAACTTTTTGCTAGACGTGCTCGTAAAAATGAACACCCAAAAGCTATGCAAGAGTTAGAGATGATAGTAGAACATTTAATAGAACGAGAGTATAGTGAAGTTATTGATAAGAGTCTTGTAAGAGTTGAAAAAGTACTTCTACTTGCAAATGAGTTTAGAGATCGCCTAACATCACTTGTGGCAAACTGGATTCGTGTTGGCTATTGCCAAGGAAATTTTAATAGTGATAACTGTGCAGCTGGAGGTTTTACTCTTGACTATGGTCCTTTTGGGTTTATAGATATGTTTGACCCAAATTATCAGCCTTGGACAGGTGGAGGACAACACTTCGCATTTTTTAACCAAGCAAACGCAGCTGAGAAAAATTTTCATGTCTTTTGTATGGCTTTAGCTCCACTACTCAAACCAGATAAAGATGCACTAACAAAACTCAATGAGATTAGAAATGACTTTTCTAAAGTGATGCAAGAGAAGATGCAAAAGATGTGGGCGAGTAAACTAGGGCTTGAGAGTTTTGATGCAAGACTCTTTCATGAACTTCAAGGACTTATGATAGAAACTGCTGTTGACTATACTATTCTTTTTCGTGAACTTTCTTACTTGCCAGAAGAAATTACTCCACTTAAAAAAAGTTTTTACAAGAATACTCAAGATGAACAACTTTTACAGCGCTGGACAGAATGGCTCAAGCAATGGAGAAGTTTCTTACACATAACTTCATCAGGGTCTAAAGAAAAACTCTCAAAAAAGATGCTACTTGTAAATCCAAAGTACACACTTCGTGAGTGGTTATTAGTACCTGCATATAAGAAAGCCGAACTTGGAGACTATACTCTTTTAAAAGAGATGCAGGATATAATGATAAATCCTTATGCTGAACAGTCTAAGGAGATTGAGGAAAAATACTACAGACAAAAACCTTATGAACACTTTGGAATTGCAGGAATATCGTATATTAGCTGCTCTTCATGATTTAAAAGAGTTATTATAGAGAGAAGATTTAAAGAATTCTATAAGTAAATCTTCTTATAAGCAAAATTGTTGTAGACTCCTATTTATGAATATAGAAAGTATTGTAGCAAAGAAGAAGTTTGGACAGAACTTTCTAAAAGATCAATCAGTTTTAAGAAAAATTGTCGAAGCGATGCCCAAAAACGAGAATAAACTCGTAGAGATTGGGCCTGGCTTAGGTGATTTAACTAAATTTTTAGTTGATGTCAGAAGTGTAGAAGCTTTTGAGGTAGATACCGATTTATGTAAACTGTTACAAAGTACATTTAAAGAAGAGATCGCTACCAAGCGACTCCACATAAACTGTGGGGATGTTTTACAAGCTTGGCAGAGTAGTTTAGTGGATGAACCGTACGATTTAGTGGCTAACCTGCCCTATTATATCGCTACAAACATAATCCTAAAAGCACTCGCAGATCCAATGTGTAAAAATATACTTGTAATGGTTCAGTTAGAAGTGGCAGAGAAATTTTGTGCATCTGCTGGTGAGAAAGTATTTGGAAGTTTGGGCATTATTGCTCAGACTGTAGGAACGGCAGAGATTGTCACAAAAGTTCCTCCGACTGCATTTGACCCACAGCCAAAAGTAGACTCTGCTGTTTTTCTCATACAAAAAAATGCTGATAGATCAGACAAAGAGTTCGAGGACATGCTTAGAGTTGCATTTACGCAGCCTCGAAAAACTCTTATGAAAAATCTCTCACAGAAGTATGATAAGACTCTTCTAAAGGAAGCTTTTGAGAAGCTCGAACTGGCACATATGATTCGCCCTCATCAAGTGAGCACTCAGGACTATCACCAACTCTATAAAATAATATAAAAATAAAAAGGAGTTTGGATGGCAGAAGAAAACAGAGGGTCAGTAGAAACAACTACGGTACCTAAACAAGAATCAGCACCAACAACACAAAATACACAGTCGGATGCAAAACCACAAACAGATGCGAAACCAGCACAAAACAGAAATAATAACAATAGAAGAAACAACAATAATAGAAAACCAAATAACAATAATAATCAAAACAGACAAAATACTAACAAGCCAACAGGTGATAAACCAGCAGGAAATAAGCCAAATAATAATCGCAATAAAAACCGTAATCGTCATCGTAGACAAGCTACTCCAGTTGATGAAAATCTTAAAGCCTTTGTAGCAAAGAACCAAGAAGCACATAAGCAGCGCCTTAATCCTCACTTCAAACTAGACCTTGAGTCAAAAGCAAAAGTACGTATCACTCCACTTGGTGGACTTGGTGAAATTGGTGGTAACATCATGGTTATGGAGACTGATAATGAAGCTATTCTTATAGATGTTGGTATGAGTTTCCCAGATGAAACTATGCACGGTGTTGATATTTTAATTCCAGATTTTGCTTATCTTAGAGAGATTAAAGATAAAATCGTTGGTGTTATCATTACTCACGCTCACGAAGATCACATCGGAGCTATGCCTTACCTTTATAAAGAGATGCAGTTTCCTATTTATGGAACACCACTTCCTTTAGCTATGATTGGTAATAAGTTTGACGAGCACCATATTAAAGAGCATAGAAAATACTTTAATCCTATTGTTAAACGCCAAGTATATGAGATAGGAAATGATTTCAAAATCGAGTGGATGCACATGACTCACTCTATTATTGACTCTTCGACTATTGCTGTTACTACTGATGCCGGAACACTTATTCACACTGGTGACTTCAAGATAGATTATACTCCTGTTGATGGCTATACTGCTGACCTTCACCGTTTAGCATATTATGGAGATAAGGGTGTTTTATGTCTTTTATCTGACTCAACAAACTCTCATAACCCTACTCCAACAGGTTCTGAGCTTTCAGTTGGACCAGCATTAGACAGAATCTTTAGTAAAGCAGAGGGTCGTGTACTTCTTTCTACTTTTAGCTCAAACATTCACCGTGTACAACAAGCAATCGCTTATGGTGTAAAATATGGCCGTAAAGTTTGTGTAATCGGGCGTTCTATGGAGCGTAACATCGAACTTGCAATGCAGTATGACTATGTGAAGCTTAACAAAAACATCTTTGTAGACCCAGATGAAGTTGCAAGCCTTAACGACAAAGAAGTTCTTATCGTAACAACTGGTTCTCAAGGTGAGGCTAATTCAGCTCTTTTTAGAATGAGTATCGGTGAGCACAGACATATTAAAATCAAGCCAACTGATTTAATCGTTCTCTCTTCTCGTGCCATTCCAGGTAATGAAGGATCTATCTCTACTATGCTCAACCACCTCCAACGTGCCGGTGCAAGTGTAGCGATGAGCAAGGATATTCACGTTTCAGGTCATGCTTCTATGGAAGAGCAAAAACTTATGTTGCGTTTAGTAAATCCTAAATTTTTCTTACCAATTCACGGAGAGTATAACCATGTTATGCGTCACCGTGAGACTGCTATGATGTGTGGTGTTCCGGAGAGAAACATACTTCTTATGACTGATGGTGAGCAGATAGAAGTTGCACCTAAGTATATGAGAAAAGTGAAAACTGTGAAAACTGGTAAAACTTACATCGACAACCAAAATAACCATAAAATTGATGATGATATCATTCTTGACCGTCAAAAGTTAGCTTCAGATGGTGTTGTTATGATAGTTGCAGAAGTAAGTGAGCAAAACTCAAAAATGCTAGCAAAGCCAAAAGTTACAACTTTTGGTATCGTTCCTGATAGGCTTGATAAAGCATTTGCTAAAGAGATAGAAGATGTACTAGAGATCTTCTTAACTAACATCAAGCCAGGTCTTATTGGTAATGGACGTGCACTTGAAAATGATGTACGCCAAGTTGTTCGTAAGCATATCTTTAGAAAGATGAAGAAGTACCCTCTTATCGTTCCAAATATGTTAGTTCACTAAGCAAATTTTACAAAAGTCTTAAAATGACTTTTGTACCCTCCTCTTAAATAATTCACTTTTAGTTGCTTTTAATGATAATTTATAGATAATACACACTTCTCTAATTTTTTTAACAAGTTCTATTTTGTGAGCTAAAGCAAAGACTAAATATCTTCTGAGGATAGAAAGTATGAAAATTAAACTCTCAACTAAGGTAGCAATAGGAAGTTTTGTCGTTGCATGTATAGGAGTAATAATTTTTGCCCTGCTTTCTTACTCTCAAATTACTAAATATTTTCAAGAAAATATTTTAAGATATCTCTCTGTAGATGTAGAAAATAATGCAAATGATATTGAATCCTCTATAAAAAATATAACTCATGATGTTTTGACACTCTCTAAATCAGAAAACATACAGAAAGTTATGTGTGCATCGCAAAACAAGTTTGATTATGATGCTGCCAAAAATCTTCAACTACGAAATTGGAGAGAGCAAATTGAGAAAATCTTTACAATATATATGGAACAAAATAGAGCTTATTCTCAGATTAGACTTATAGGTGTTCGAGATTTTGGAAAAGAGATACTAAGAGTTGATAGCAATGATGGAATTTTAAAAATAGTAGCAAAAGATGATCTACAGTCTAAAGGGACTAGATATTACTTTAAAGATACTATAGCTCTTAAAAAGGGTGCAGTTTTTATATCTAAAATTGATTTAAATAAGGAAAGAGGGAGTATAGTTCTTCCATCTGTACCTACAATTAGAGTTGCAACACCAATGTATGATATGCACAATAGAGTCTTGGGTATCATTATAATAAATGCTAAAATAGATATTCTCTTTAATCTTCACAAGTATAAAAATCTTAAAGGTAGTAGTGTTTACCTTACAAATAGTGCTGGATACTATCTTTTTCATAGTAAGGGAGAGAAAACCTTCAGCTTTGAGTTTAGTGCAGACAACAGACTTCAAAATGATTTTAAAACTCTGAAAATATTTACTAAGGATACAGAGCATATTAGCTACTCTGGAGAGAATAATGTCGCTTTTTATGCAAAAAAAATAAAAGTAGGTGACAGTTTTCTCATCTTAGCTCAAAGTTCTTCAGGTGTTTTCTTAAAAGAGCAATCTAGTGCATATACGAAAAAAATATTTATCTATATATTACTTGTGAGTATCATGATTGCAATCTTTTCTATGATTTTAACGAAGTTTCTAACAAACCCTATTTCTAAACTAAGCGAGAGAGCTAAACTGATGGCTCAAAGTAGAGATGCCTCTCATATACATTTTAAAGATATCAAAACAAATGATGAAATCGGTGAACTTGCTGAATCAATGGAATATATGGTTACAAGAGTCTTAAGCTCTAACGAGGAGTTAGAGAAACTTGCTATATCACTCGAAGAAGATGTTATGGAACGTACAAAAGATCAAGAGATTTTACTCTCTATCTTTGACAAGGGTGATGCAGTTCTTTTTAAATGGAACAATGATGAGCAGTGGAGTATATCAACTGTTTCACGTAGTGTGGAGAAACTTTTAGGGTATAGAGACAGCGAGTTTATATCTCATGATGTGGTCTATGCGAAGTGTATTTATGAAGAAGATTTAGGTCGAGTGACACAAGAGGTTGAAGATGCTATATCTTCACATAGTTACTTTTTTCAGCATAAGCCCTATAGACTTATAACAAAAGAGAAAAAAATAAAATGGGTGAATGATTATACTATTATCGTAAGAGATGAGGAGAGTGATGAGATTACACACTTTATAGGCTACTTGACAGATATTACCGCTCTTGTTGAACTTAACGATGAACTAGAAAAAAAAGTTGCATTAGGTATAAGTAGACTTCGAGAACGCGATGAATTACTTGCACAGCAGAGTAAGCTTGCTGCTATGGGTGAGATGATAGGGGCTATTGCTCATCAGTGGAGACAGCCTCTTAATGAGATAGGCATTGCAATTCAGAATTTGAAATATGACTATGAGGATGGGCTTATAGATAAGGAATTTTTAGAGAGTTTTATTGAAAAAAACAAAGAGATAATTAGATTTATGTCAGCAACTATTGATGATTTTAGAAACTTCTATAGATTAGATAAAACAAAAGAACTCTTTGATGTAAAAGAGGCGATTAACTCTACTCTTTCTCTACAAATGGCACAGCTTGTAAATCATAATATTACGGTATCAGTTAGTGGTGAGAGTTTTGAAGTCAATGGTCGTAAAAATGAGTTTTTACAGGTGATTTTAAATGTTATTGATAATGCCAAAGATGCACTTTTGCAAAAAGGTATAAAGAATGCAAAAATAACAATAGTATTAGAAGAGAATGTTGTCAAAATTTGTGATAATGCTGGAGGAATACCAGAGGGAATTTTAGATAGGATTTTTGAACCCTACTTTACAACAAAAGAACAAGGCAAAGGGACTGGAATAGGTCTGTATATGTCTAAGATGATTATAGAAGAGAATATGGGTGGACAATTGAGTGTAGTAAATACTAAAATAGGTGCTGAATTTAGGATGGATTTTAATGAAAAGTAATGGTATTAAAATACTCTATGTTGAGGATGAAGATAGAGCAAGAGAGTCTCTCTCAAGGTTTTTAAATCGTTTTTGTGAAACTCTTTATATCGCAAAAAATGGAGAAGAGGGCTTAGAACTTTATAAGAATCAAACTGTAGACCTCGTCATCTCAGATATAAAAATGCCAAAAAAGAGTGGTCTTGAGATGGTCGAAGCGATAAAAAAAATTCGTTCAGAACAGCTAGTTATCTTTACGACAGCACATATAGACAGTGAGTACCTTTTTCAAGCTATAGAGTTACAAGTAGATGGCTATGTTGCAAAACCGGTGGACTTAGATAAACTCAAGGTGCAGATAGAGAAGTGTATTCTCGAGTTACAGGCAAAAGAAGCTATAAAAAGACTTAAAGAGAGTGAAGAGAGATCAAGAGTAGTTCTCGAGACTTCGCAGTTAGGGGTCTTTATCTATAAAGAGAAGTTTATCTATGTCAATGATATTTTTGCAAAGCTTGTAGGGTATACGAAAGAGGAACTCTATACTATGAAAGTTTGGGAATTGCTAGAACAAAAGGATAGAGAGTTAATTCATCGAGCAATTCTAAAGCGTCTTAAAGGAGAGAGTTTCCCACTTTTCTACAAGGACATTGTACTTATAAGTAAAGAAAACAATAAAATAATATGTAGAGTAAGTACAGAGACTATACAGCATGAGGGTGACTATGCCGGACTTGGGACAGTTTTAGATATCACGGATATACTGCATACCCAAGAGCATTTAAAACAACTAGCTCAAGCGATAGAACAAATGGATGAAATGGTTCGTATCACTGACAAAGATGGTTATATAACTTATGTAAATGAAGCTCTTACACGACATACTGGCTATAAAAAGAGTGAGCTTATAGGTAATTCAAATAGACTCTTAAAATCAGGCAAACATAGTGAAGCTTTTTATAAAAAAATGTATGAAGCCATAGAAAAAAAAGAGAGTTATGCCGCTACTTTTATCAATGCAAAGAAAAATGGTGAGTTGTATTATGAAGATCAGGTGATTACTCCTATTTTAGATGAAGACCAAGGCACGATAAAGTACTATGTCTCTACAAGTAAGGATATTACCCAGAGTGTAAAGATGCAGGAGAAGATGAAAGCACTTGCTACACTCGATAGTTTGACAGGAATCAAAAATAGATACAGTGTAAACAATGAGATAGAGAATGAAATAAAACGTGCCAAACGCTACAAAGGTGCTTTTGCACTGATGATGCTTGATATAGATTTTTTTAAAAGGGTAAATGATACATATGGACATGATGTAGGAGATTATGTACTCAAGGAGTTTAGTTCTATAGTGCTAAAAGGTATTCGCGATACAGATATATTTGGAAGATGGGGAGGGGAGGAGTTTATGTTACTTGCCCCAAATGAAACGTTAGACGGAGTTATGATATTGGCTGAGAAGATTCGTAAGGATATAGAAGCATTTGAGTTTGAGAAAGTGATACATATCACCGTAAGCATAGGTATAACTATCTGTGATGCAGATATAGAGAAAAAGAAACTTCTTAAGAAAGTTGATGAGGCACTCTATGAAGCAAAAGAGAGTGGGAGAAATAGGGTGATTTATAGAAAATGTAACTGTGTGGAAGGGTGTTAGTTCAAGATAAATATTTTATACCATTAGCTTTTCAGCAAATTATTGATACTCTTCCAATAATTAAAGTATAAAGGAACTATTTTGGCAGAAAAAGAGAACGAACAGTTTGAAAATGCAGTAAAAACTATGATGCTCTATGTTGGTGAAGATCCAAGTCGTGAAGGACTTTTGGAGACTCCTAAGCGAGTGAGAAAAGCCTTTGAATTTATCTATGGCGGTTATAAAGAAGACCCAATAGCAATACTTAATAAAGCTCTTTTTACTAGTTCAAATGATGAGATGGTACTTATAAAGGATATAGAATTTTATTCTACTTGTGAGCATCATCTTCTGCCTATTATTGGGCATGTACATGTGGCTTATATTCCTGATGGTAAGGTCGTTGGACTCTCTAAAATTCCTCGTACGGTAAATATTTTTGCACGACGTATGCAGATTCAAGAGCAGTTTACGGAGCAGATTGCCGATGCCATTATGGAGGCTATCGCACCAAAAGGTGTGGCTGTTGTTGTACAAGCACGGCATATGTGCATGGAGATGCGTGGTGTGGAGAAGATAAACTCTACTACTACCTCTTCAGCTCTTCGTGGACTCTTTAAAAAAGATGAGAAAACGCGAGCTGAGTTCTTCTCTCTTGTAAACTCCCCTGCTGGGACAAGATACTAACTTATGCCTTTTGCTTCACTTAAAGAGAGACTAGCATCAAAAAGCTATGCTGTAGCTTTTGGTGAGGTAGTGAAGATAAATGCAACAGTAATCACTGCTCGTGGACTAGATGTTAGTATCTCCGATATGGTCAAAATAGTTTCAAATGAGACAACACAAGAAATAGTGGGAATGGTCACAGAGATAGATGGCCCTACTTTCTTTATAACACCCTTCTCTTTTGTGGATGGTTTTCGCTCTGGGGATAAAGTTTTTCTAGACTCTACGGGTATGAATATTCCCATAGGTGATGGCTTACTTGGTCGTGTTGTAGATCCTTTTATGCGTCCTATAGATAACAAAGGTCATATCCCTAACTCTAAGCTCTCTCCCATCATTAAACCCCCTATTTCAGCTATGAAACGCGGGATGATAGATGAAGTCTTTAGTGTGGGCGTGAAAAGTATAGATGGACTACTTACCTGTGGAAAGGGGCAGAAACTTGGTATATTTGCAGGTTCTGGTGTCGGAAAGTCTACCCTTATGGGGATGATAGTCCGTGGAGCAGAAGCTCCTATAAAAGTAGTAGCCCTTATTGGTGAGCGTGGTCGTGAGATACCGGAGTTTATAGAAAAAAACCTTGGTGGAGATCTTACCAATACTGTCATTATCGTTGCCACAAGTGATGATAGCCCTCTCATGAGAAAGTATGGAGCATTTGCTGCTATGAGTGTGGCAGAGTTTTTTAAAGATAAGGGGCAAGATGTACTCTTTATCATGGATTCCGTGACACGTTTTGCGATGGCACAACGCGAGATTGGTCTCGCTCTTGGTGAACCCCCTACTTCTAAGGGGTATCCACCATCTTCACTTACCCTACTCCCTCAGCTCATGGAGCGTGCTGGAAAAGAGGAAGGAAAAGGAAGTATCACAGCATTTTTTACTGTACTTATAGAGGGTGATGATATGAGTGATCCTATCGCCGATCAGTCGCGTTCTATCTTGGATGGGCATATTGTTCTCTCACGTGAGATGACAGACTTCGGTATCTATCCACCTGTGCATATCCTCAACTCTGCTTCTCGTGTTATGAACGACATCATTACACCTGAACACTTTAGGGCAGTACTGAAGTTTCGCCGGCTCTATACTCTACTTAAAGAGAATGAAACACTTATTCGCATTGGTGCTTACACAAAAGGAACTGATCCTGAACTTGATGAGGCTATAGACAAAAAAGAGGAGATGCAGAATTTTATCTCTCAGGGAGCAATGTACAGCGAAGCTTTTAGTGCAAGTTCAGAAGCTCTAATAGAGATGATGCAAGCATAATCTTTACTCCTCCATCTCCATGATGAGAGGTGAGTTCTTCCAGTTATCTCGAGGAAGGCGTTTATCTACATTGATAGTTATTGCGAGTTTTTTTCCAAAGGCTTGCTCATAGGTCTGCATAACTAAAAGAATCTCACTATCTTGTCCAAAGATGTCAATATAGGAGTAGATGAAACTCTCAGCTGTTTTGATCTTGCGTTTTGCCATATTCGCTTTTATTTTGACATGAAAGGCAAGGCGCAGGAGATCACCTATCTTATCTACCCGTGTTTGTACATGGATAAGTGGACCAAGTATCTTTTTTATGGCTTTTATGTCCCCTTTAAGTGCTACCTCTTCGCACTGCTCCATCAGTTTAGACCAGTGTTTCTCTAGTAGTTGGCTCAGTTTATAGTCATAAAGGTTATAGCTTCCATCAAGCACTTCATAACAGCGGATAAAATCATCATTTTCATAATAATTCTTAAGGTTTTTCACGCGAAGTGTACACTGGTAAAGCGAGTGGAGTTCCTCTTTTATCTGGGTTACATGCAGTAATTCTTTTATCTCTTTGGTTGCTTCTTCACTTTTACCTTGGTTGATTAGCTGTGCGATGGATTCTAAGCTTTTCTGATTTGCATTCTCGAGGGCAATGAGTGTCGGTATTTGTGAAAATATCTCATTTTTCTTTTTGAGTTTTTCTATTGTCTCATAGTCTTGGGCATTTACAGCCTGTAAGAAGCTGATAAACTCACTGTTATTTTTTAGAACAAGGTTAATCATCGGGCGTTTACAAAGTACAGTTATGTAGGGAGAGAGTATCTCTTTTGCGAGATCTGTTCGCCCTATAAGTACCTGCTTTTGTGCAAAAGTATAAGCCTCTTTGAACTTCTCTTCCATCTTTTTATACTGTTTTGTATGCTTGAGGGCAGGGTGCTTGTGCGCTAAGGCATAGGCAAGTGTATGCTTTTTTTCAAGATAGAGATTGGTAAAACGCTGGTAGTGCTCAAAGGCACTAAACATCGCTTTAATATCGCTTTTTTTCTCCTCTATGCCATCAAACATCTTCAAAAGTTTTCTTGCCTCTTTTGTATCATGATTTATGAGGGCTGCTATAGCTTGGGTGTAGAGATTTTCATACATCACCTCTACCCGTTTATGCTCACGAGTGCCTAGAAGCATAGGGTCTTGTGCAAAAAGTTTGTAGGCTTTGTCTAGTTGTTTGTGGAGGAGGGCACTTTTGAGATCATCAGTTGTGGGGAGTTTCACCTTATGAATCTCTCGGCTTTCAAGTATCACGATAAGCTCATGCTCTTTTGTAAGAGAGAGATGAGAGATCTCTTTGGAAAAGGCTAGGTAAGAGGGTTTAATGATTTTTGCTTGGAGTGTATCGACAATAGCAATGCTTTTGGACTGACCACTTACTAACACAAATTGTGGATTTGGCATCACGATAAGAGAGTTTATTTTTGTAAAGGGTGTACTTATATGTTTTGTTGCTTGGTATTTTTTAAGAGAGTGAATAGAGAGCATACCATCGATATTTGCACTGATGATTTGAGATCGGTTCAGAAACTCCAAGGCAACTATTTTTACTTTTGAAGCATCTATTTTTTGGCGAGAGGCATAAGAGTTCATCCTTAAGATGATAATCTCACCACCATAACCTGTAGAAGCAAACAGTTCATCTTTAAAAGCAAAGGCACTTACATAATTCTTTTTATTTGTACCCTCTTGTGTTTTGTTGTAGCCAAAGGAGCAGAGTCTAGAGAGTTGAGAACGACCATCATAGCGATACTGCACAACTCGACCATGTGTAGAACCCGCAACAAGATACTTGCTCTTTGGTACAAAAGAGAGGAGGGTGATCTCTCCTTCAAAAGTGCGGATTTTTTGTAAGAGTAGTTTACTTTTGATATCGATAATAGAGATGATATTGGCATTTGCAATTGCAAGAAGGTCGCCTTTTGAGTTAAAAGCAGTTGCAGTTGTTTTGTAGTTGAGCTCCTCTAATGAGAGGTTCTTTTTTGTAGAACACTCTAATATAGAGTAAAGTTTTGCACCATGAGTTTTGGTAATAAACGCGAGAGTACCATCTTCTAAGATAGTGGCTGTGCTGATTTCTGAACGTGCTTTATAGCACTCCTCTCTTAAGAACATAATTTTTTAAAATCTACTTATAAGTTTGTTATAATTCAAAAGATCTGTTGCATACATAAGAAGTGTCCTGTAATTAGGTAAGACTATTCTACAAAGTTATCGCTTAATAAATCTTGTTACAAAGGAGTTGGACATTGATTTTCCCATTAAACTCATTCTTTGCAACAGTGTATGAGCAGGTAATTTTTCTATCTTCTGGCATCTCAAAAACTGTACGAAACGCGATGATCTCTAAAGTCTTTTTCTGATGAGGATATTGTCGTACTTCTATGCGAGAGTGGGACTTGTCTGCACCCATGAGTTTTATGCCTACAACCTCTGCATCTTTAAGTAGAAAAGATGGTCTAGCATT
>WFNM01000078.1 GCA_015488615.1 Sulfurimonas sp. | reverse complement strand
TACTCGTTATAAGAGTTCTCTTCATAGACAACATCAACAAGATCTTTAATGTTTGAGACGCCATAAATAGTATGAGCAATCCAAAAAAGCAGTTGTGTATCACGAAGACCACCAACGGACTCTTTAATATTTGGTTCCATTGAAATAGGATATTTTTTACGTCTAACCTGTGCTTCTTCGACTTTTGCAATAAGAAACTCTTTTTGCTCAAAGAGGCGGATTTTTGTGAGTTCCTTTTGTGTCGCTTGCCATGTGAAGTTCGATCCGATGATAAGGCGAGACTCCATAAGAGAGGTACGGATAGTGAGGTCTTCATTGGCTGCTCGAAAGAGATCACTTGTCTCATGAACGCGGTGACCAAGTTTGAGTCCTGCATCGAGTGCGAGATAAAAGAGTTTTTCGATGATAAGTTTTACATCATAACCCTTCACATCTTCATATGCTATAAGCAGGTCGATATCACTATGTACACAGAGTTGCTCACGTCCATAACTTCCAAGGGCAATGAATGCAATAGGCACAGAGTTTCGCATGGGAATATAGTCTCCAAAAACACGGCGAAGGACTATCTTGTACATGAGAGAGATAATAGAGTCAAGTTTACGAGTATGGCGAACAAGGAAATCTTTCCCTTGATTTTTTTCAAAAAGTAGAGCAAGTGACTCTTTGTACTCTTTTATGTAGCGTTTAAAAAGCTTTGAGAGTTCAAAATCTGAGCCATTTCTCTCTATAATATCTTCTATCTCTCGTAATAAATCCAAGGTTTCTCCTTTTGTTGGATCTATTATATAGAAACTTTGCTATAATAAATTTGAAAAATTGAGAAGGACAATAATAATGACAATAACAAAAAGTGTAACATTTATAGCAAAAGAGGGCGATGAGGCAAAGATGAAAGAACTTTTATCTGCTATGGTTATTCCGAGTAAGGCTGAAACTGGTTGTCTTTTTTATGAGATTTTTCAGTATGAGAAGGAGCCTCGCCGTTTTATGGCAGTAGAGACTTGGGAGAATGAAGCGGCACTTGATGGGCATAAAGCTTCAGCACATTATGCAGTTTATAAGTCATCATATGAGCCTTATTGTGATGACAAGTACTCTGATGAACTTAAAGTTTTAGGATAAAAAATGAAAAGCTTATATAATGTAAACAAAGCAAAAAAATGTGAAACAGATTTAGATCTTAGAGTCTATACTTCTAACCTTTTAGGGCAAAATGATGAGCTCGTTCTTCATGGTGGAGGAAATACTTCTGTAAAGTCTACAATAGATGGGGAAGAGATACTTTTTGTAAAGGGAAGTGGTTGGGACTTAGCAAGCATAAAAGCAGAGGGTTTTGCTCCTGTGAAGATGCAAGCTCTTTTAGAAATGGCGAAGCTAGAGACTTTGAGTGATAACAATATGGTTAGTGCACAAAAAGCAGCGATGATAGACAAGGATGCACCGAATCCTTCTGTTGAAGCTATTTTACATGCACTTATCCCTTTTAAGTTTGTTGAGCATACTCATGCAGATGCTGTTGTTACTATATCAAACTCTGTTAATGGAAAACGAGATATTGCTAAGGTTTTTCCTAACTTCTTGATTGTTGATTATGTGATGCCTGGTTTTGAACTTGCACATACAATATATGAGATGACGAAAGAGCTTGATTGGTCTAGTATCGATGGCATTATTCTGCATAATCATGGAATTTTTACTTTTGATGAGACTGCTCGAGAGTCTTATGAAAAGATGATAGATGCAGTGATGCAGGCAGAGGTTTTTCTACAGCAAAATGCACCACTTTATATAGCACAAAAGTTTGAGCCGAGTGAGTGTGATATGCAGAAGATTGTAAAAGTTCTCTCTGAAGCTAAGGGATATACAGTCTCTATAAACATTAATCAAACGCCATTAGCAAACTACTATGCTTCACAAGAAAACCTAAGAGAGTTTGCATCTCGTGGTATTTTAACTCCTGAGCATATTATTCGTACAAAGCGAATACCTCTTATAATGGAAGATACAGATTTAGAGGGTGCTGTGAAGTGCTATATGGAAGCATACGAAGCATACTTCAAAGAGTTTGCAAAAAATGAGGTGATGGTAAATGCCGCACCTAACTACATGGTCATCAAAAATCTTGCAGTCATTAGTTTTGGGAAGACTCCAAAAGAAGCAGCGGTTATAAATGACATAGTTGAGCATACTATGAAAGCTGTTTTACGTGCTGATAAGTTGGGTGGGTATGAGAGTATAAGTCTTGCAGATAGTTTTGCGATGGAGTACTGGGAACTAGAACAAGCTAAGTTGAAAAAATAAGTTTTTACTGACATTAGTAATAACGTTTCACCTACATAAAGAGTATTTGAGAGGACAAATCCTCCTTTCAGTCTGAGCCTCTAAAATCCTCTTTATTTCGGCTACATTTTCGAAATACCTTATAGTTTGAGCCTGTTTGACTTATTAAAACAGGTGCTACACTCCTCGTAACACCGACTTCAGTCGGTACCATAGTATCTATACCGGTTAAAACCGGTGTTACGAGATAACTATAAAATGGAGATATTTACATGAAAAAAAATCAATACCTAATGGCAATAGATGCAGGAACAGGAAGTATTCGTGCAGTGCTTTTTGATATAAAAGGAAATCAAATAAGTGTAGCTCAAAAAGAGTGGACACACTTAGAAGAAGAGGGCATTGCAAACTCTATGAACTTTGATTTTGAAAAAAATTGGGGTTTGGTGTGTGAGTGTATACGAGAATCTATAAAGCTTGCTGGTGTAGATTCTAAAGATATCTTGGCTTTGAGTGCTACGAGTATGCGCGAAGGTATAGTACTTTATGATGCAGAGGGAAAAGAACTCTGGGCAGTGGCAAATGTAGATGCTCGTGCAAGTGATGAGGTGAAGTATCTTAAAGAGCATTTTGATGGGCTTGAAGAGAAGTTTTATGCTGAGTCTGGACAAACTTTCGCTCTTGGGGCATTGCCGCGTTTACTATGGCTAAAGAACAATCGCCCTGAGCTTTATGAAAGAGTAGTACATATCTCTATGATAGGGGATTGGATATTAGCAAAGCTCTCTGGTATTATCGCTACTGATCCTAGCAATGGTGGTACTACAGGGATATTTTCTCTGAGTAAACGCGAGTGGGTAAGTGAGATGGCTCTCGAAGTGGGACTCAAAGATGATATATTTCCTCAAGTTTTAGAAGTTGGTACTCCTATGGGTGAGGTTGTAGAGTCTGTAGTGAGTAAGACGGGACTAAGTACTCAAACACTAGTTGTTATGGGTGGTGGTGATGTACAACTAGGTTCTGCTGGTCTTGGTGTGGTAAAAGCAGGAGATGTAGCAGTTCTAGGTGGGAGCTTTTGGCAACAAGTGGTCAACATCCCAAAAGAGACACTTCCTCCAGAAGATAGAAATATTCGTGTAAACCCTCATGTTATCTCTACTCTTTCACAAGCAGAAGGGATTACCTTTTTTAGTGGTTTAGTGATGCGATGGTTTCGGGATGCTTTTTGTGCTTTAGAAAAGCAAGAGGCTGGAAAACGGGGAATAGATGTTTATACTCTCTTAGAAGAAAAAGCAAGCAATGTGCCTGTGGGTTCTTATGGCATACTCCCTATATTTTCAGACTCTATGAAATACTCCAAATGGTACCATGCTGCACCGAGCTTTTTAAATCTTGGACTAGATAGCGAGAAGTATAATTATATAAGTATGTTTAGAAGTTTAGAGGAAAATGCAGCGATAGTCTCAAGTATCAACCTTGAAAATATTGAGAAATTTTCAGGGATAAAGGTAGAGGAGATAGTCTTTGCAGGGGGAGCAAGCAAGGGTGAATTATGGTCACAGATACTTGCAGATGTTACAGGAAAAAAAGTGAAAATCCCAAAGGTTACAGAGGCGACAGCTCTAGGTGGTGCTATGGCTGCTGGGGTTGGTTGTGGCGTTTATGAGAGCATTGAGAGTGTTGCAAAAGAGCTTGTGGTGTGGGAAAAAGAGTACACACCATCCATGCAAAATCATAAAATGTATCAAGAGATAAAAGAGCAGTGGCAAGAGGCTTATAAAACGCAACTTGAACTTGTAGATAGGGGAGTGACTTCTAGTATGTGGCAAGCTCCAGGTATTTAAGATGAAACTACTTTTTCTTTTACTCTTTCCTTTACTTCTATTGGCATCTAAACCTAATCTACTATTGCTCAAAGTCTATAAAGATCAAAACTTGAGTGGATGGGTGATGAGCGAAAAACTTGATGGTATCCGTGCTTATTGGGATGGAAAAAAGCTTATTAGTCGTGGTGGGAAAGTCATCCATACACCAAGATGGTTTACCAAAGATTTTCCACCTTTTGAAATAGATGGAGAACTCTGGAGTAAACGCAAGGATTTTGAAAATATCTCCTCGATAGTGAGAGATAAAGAACCCACAAAAGAGTGGCATCAGATAAAGTACAACATCTTTGAAGTACCACATGCTGAGGGTGGTCTCTTTGCTAGACTTGCAAAGGTGAAACCCTATAGGAGTGAGAGACTAAAAATTATAGTACAGATACCGATAAAATCAAAAAAGAGTATGATTACATATCTACATAAACTAGAGAAAAAAGGAGCAGAAGGTTTAGTTGTAAGAGACCCCTTAGCTCCCTACATAGATAAGAGAACCTCAAAAGCACTTAAGGTAAAAAGTTTTTTAGATGATGAGTGCAAAGTTATAGGCTACACGAAAGGAAAAGGAAAATATTTAGGGATGATGGGTGCACTTAAGTGTACACTACCCTCAGGAGTAGTATTTAAAATTGGGAGTGGTTTTCGTGATGCAGAGCGAAAAAATCCACCACCTATAGGTAGTTTTGTGACTTTTAAGTATAAAGAGCTTACAAAATATAAAAAACCGAGATTTCCAGTTTTTCTTAGAGTTAGAGAGGTAAAATAAGTTTCACATAAAGATTATAATATTCTATTACGCTATAATATTTAAAAATTTCACTTCTTAGGAACTCCACTTGTCAGAACTCTCTAAAGAAACTAAAACCACACTTCTGTATATAATTGTAGCCTTTACATTCTCAGTTCTTATGCGATTAATCTGGGTCTATCAGTTTAATGGATATGAGCCATTTATCTTTAACGGTCAGTTTATGATAAATACAAATGATGGTTATTTTTGGGCGGAGGGTGCAAGAGATATTCTCTCTGGAACTACTACGAATCCAGATGCAAAAGAGTTTTTTGACCGATTTCATCAGTTACATGATCTCTCTCCTGTAGCTACAGCAGGGGCACAGTTAACAGCATTTTTTGCTTATATATTACCGTTTTCTTTTGAGTCTGTTATCTTCTATCTTCCTGTCTTTTTGAGCTCTTTAGTGGTCGTGCCAATTATCCTTATATCGAAGTCTCTTAAAAACTTAGAGATGGGACTAATCGCTGCTCTTTTAGCTTCTATAGCTTGGAGTTACTACAACCGAACCATGGCTGGATACTTTGACACAGATATGCTCAACATTGTACTTCCAATGTTTTTGCTATGGTCTATCATCTGGGCTATTCGTACCAAACAGGATATTTATCTACTTTTTACTGCATTTGATATACTTGTGTATAGATGGTGGTATCCACAGTCATACTCGCTAGAGTTTTCCTTCTTTGGACTTATACTTTTTTATACTCTTATTTTTGATAGAGATAATAAGTATAATTATAAACTACTTGCTATGATGCTTTTTGCTATGATGGGGCTTCCTGAATATGTGAGATTTTTTATCGTTCTTATTGCTTATGTAACACTTAAAAAAGAGAGTATGCAAGAGTATATATATCATATCCTTGGATTAGGATTTGTCTTATTCTTTGTAACAGGTGGATTTTCACCCATTTGGGGGCAGTTAAAAAACTATGTCTTTAAAGACACTATAGCTGTTGGAGAAGAAGGCTTAAAACTCCACTTCTTTACAGTTATGCAGACTATCCGTGAAGCTGGACATATTCCTTTTGAGACCTTTGCCAACCGTATTAGTGGAAGTCCTATCACTTTTGTTATCTCCCTTGGTGGCTATGCTTACCTCTCGTACCGATATAAGGTAATGCTTTTAGCACTTCCTATGGTAGGACTCGGATTTTTAGCAAGTGTAGGAGGGCTACGTTTTACTATTTATGCTGTGCCTATTCTCGCATTTGGTGTAGCTTTTCTTATCACTGAACTTTCTTCATTAATGCCAACTGCTAAGCTTAAAATATTAAGTATGGTGGTACTGACTTTAGCAATTCTTTACCCTAATTTTAAACATATAGAAGCATATAAGGTACCTACTGTTTTTTCAGCAAATGAAGTAAAGACACTAGAAAAACTTAAAAAGATAGCTCATAGAGAAGACTATGCTATAGCTTGGTGGGATTATGGCTACCCTATTCGTTATTATGCGGATGTGAAAACACTTGCTGATGGAGGAAAACATAGTGGGGCTGTAAACTTTCCTTTGAGTTATATCCTCACAAAGCCTCAAAATGTAGCTGCAAAAATGGCAAGACTTGATGTAGAGCAGACAGAAAAAGATTTTGTACTCGCTCAAGCAAATACAAAACTTAGTAAAGATAAAAAAGTTAAGATATTTTCCACGATAGAGCAGCTGACAACAAACTATGGGTTTACTAATACTAATGATTTTTTACACTCTCTACAAGGCAATATAATATTACCTAAAAAAACAAGAGATATTTACATCTATTTACCATTTAAAATGATAAATATTCTACCAACAGTAGATCTTTTCTCTAACATAAACTTAATGAACGGTAAGCAAGGCCCAAAACCTTTCTTTTTTGTAAGCCGAAATTTTAAAGATACAGGTGATAGAATAAACTTTGGTCATGGAATTTATTTAGATAAAAAAACAGGTAAGGTAATAATTGGAAATCAGCAAGTTTCTCTTAAGAGATTCACAAAAACAGTTTATGATAAAAATATGAAGTTGCATGTAGATGAAAAGTTATTAAATAACACTACAAGTATTAATATTATATATATGTCTAACTATAATACTTTCCTTATCTTAGATGATACTATGTATGATTCTTTATACATTCAGCTTATGGTCTTAGAAAAAGCAGACCCAAAACTTTTTGAAGCGGTGGAATTAAATCCAAATGTAAAAATTTATAAGCTAAAAATTTAGCTATAATTCGGAAAAATAGTAAAGACAAGAAAAATGAATAGAATAAACTTTGAAAATGCACTAAAATTATATGATATGGACTTTTTTGACTTAGGCTCACTTGCTGATACTAAACGCCAAGAACTTCATGGAAAAAAGACATATTTTAATGTCAACCGTCATATTAACCCAACAAATATCTGTGCCGATGTTTGTAAGTTCTGTGCATACTCAGCAACTCGTAAAAATCCTAATCAGTATACAATGAGCCATGAAGATATCCTTAAAACTGTTAAAGAGATAGATGAACGCGGTGCGAAAGAGGTACACATAGTATCTGCACATAACCCTAATGTCACACTTGATTGGTACCTTGGAATCTTTAAAAAAATTAAAGATCAGTATCCTCACCTACATGTAAAAGCTTTAACAGCTGCAGAGGTAGACTTCCTCTCTCGTCATCATGGACTTACTTATGATGAAGTACTTGACCTTATGGTGGAAAATGGTGTTGATTCTATGCCTGGTGGTGGTGCTGAGAT
>WFNM01000077.1 GCA_015488615.1 Sulfurimonas sp. | reverse complement strand
GCTGGAACTACTCTTTTTTCTATCTCTTTATTCCCTAAAATGAACTCTGCTAATATCTTAGCCAAATAAGGTGCAAACACAAATCCATATCCACCACTTCCATTTATCATAGTCAAGTTTGGATAGTAGGTATAGGCTGTAAAGTCTGGCTTTTTTGTCTGAAAATGGATACTTTTATTTTGAAGAGTTTCACGAGACATCACAAGTGGACCGACCAATGGCATATAGTCAAAAGAGCCTGAACGTAGTCCCATGTAATCTTTTACAACTTCCACATTCTCTAGGTCAATACTTCGAGAGGCTTTTTCTAGTAACTCTTTTCTTCCTACTTCTATATCATACTCTGTAGTAGCAGTTTGCGGATGGTAGTGAACATTGTGAGTAGCACCTATAGCTAACTTGCCCTCTTGACTTGGTGAGATAGAAACAAACTGGTGGATAGAATGAGGGTTTTTTGTAGTAGTTGTAACATCAATACGATGTCCCCAAACACCACGAAGTTTTATATATGGTTCGCTGAGAAGAGTTTTATAAGCACCTGTAGCAAGCACTACTTCTTTTGCACTATAAGACTCATTTATTATCCAGATGCCATCATCATACTCTAAGCTTATTACCTCTTCTTTTTTAAAAGTGGCAGATTTACTCAAAGCTTCACACATAGGTTTTGCATCGATAATACCCGCATTTATAGAGAGTGTTTCTCTCTCAAGCTGTGGAGTATCTAAAAGTTCTAAATCTGTTTTTTCTTTATAAACACGAAGGATGGCATCATCGGCTTTATCTTTGGCAATGTGTAAGAGTGGGGATTTTGTAAGAAGTTTTGGAAAGTTTTTCTCATAAAAATCCATGGAGTAGCAAAAGGCATCATGAATTATCTCTTTAAGTTCACCACTCTTAGAGAACTTCGGGCTAATAAATGCCCCAGCAGCCCCACTTCCACCAGAAGCGATGCCACCACTATCAAAGAGCAGAACTCTTTTACCTGCGTTTGTAAGTTCGTGAGTAATACAAGAACCGTTTATCCCAGCTCCTATAACTGCTATATCATACAAGGGAGTCTATACACTCACTTCTTTTATATCTGCGATTTTTAAAATACTTTTGTAGATATTTGCTACGAGTGCTTTACGATTATTTTTCACTGCCTCATTTTCTGCATTTACCATAACATTTGCAAAGAAATTATCTAGTTCAGGCTTTAGACCTAGCAGTGCATCTAACTCCTCTTCATAAGAACTATAAAGTGCTTCATCTACACTACTAAAACGCTCAAAAAGCACTTTCTCTGCATCCTCTTCAAACTTTAGAGGGTCAACACTAAGCTCCGCATTTAAGTCTAAATCTTTGACTATATTCGCCACACGGTTAAAAGTCGCACTCACTTCTGCAAATCCTTCTGAATTAACAAGGCTATTAAGTGCATCTATCTTCTGACCCATATCAAGTAAATCTCTCTCACCGGAAGCAAGAACCGCTGCAACTACTGAAGGATTAACTTTATAGTAGCGTTTAATACGCTCTAAGATAAAGTTCTCTAGTTTTTCTAAGTCTATCTTAGCATAGTTAGCCGCTAACTCTTTCATAGTAGTTACGATGTTAAAGTGAAAACCATACTCATTGACTATACGAACAATTCCATTTACTGCACGACGAAGTGCAAATGGGTCACGAGAACCTGTAGGGATTTGATTTACTGAGAAGAGTGCTAAAAGAGTATCAAGTTTTATACTCATTGCTACCACTGCACTTAAAGGAGTAGAAGGAAGTGCACTCTCTTCACCATCAGGTAAATACTGCTCACTGATTGCAGTCGCTACTTTTTCATCCTCACCCTGCTCTAGTGCATAGTAACCACCCATAAGCCCTTGAAGCTCTGTAAACTCATAGACCATTTCACTCATAAGGTCAGCTTTTGCTAGAGATACAGCACGGCTAAGGTGCTCTTTTTTGCAAGCTAAACCGAAGAGGTCAAAAAGTTTATCTGCTATAACACCCTCACGAGCTATCTTATCTGTAACTGTTCCAAGTCCTTTAAAGAAAGTGATTTTCTCAAGACCCTCAGTAGAAAGACCGCGTTTAAGGTCGTTGTCCCAGAAGAAAAGTCCATCTGCTAAACGTGGGCGAAGTACAACTTCATTTCCTTTTACAACTTCAGAGAAGTCATCAGTTAAAGCATTTGAAACTACAACAAATTTATTGGTAAGTTTACCATCTTTAAAAACAGGGAAGTAGCGTTGATGCTCTTTCATAGAAGTAACGATAACCTCAGGAGGAAGTCTTAAAAATGCTTCATCAAAAGAGCCTAAAAGTGCAGTAGGATTCTCGGTAATGGCAACAACCTCTTCAAAAAGCTCTTCATCTATTTCTATAGTAAGACCACTCTCTTTCTCTATCTTTATAAAGTCAGACTTGATTTTTTCAGCTCTTTCTTCTGGAAAAAGTGTAACACCACCCTCTTTAAGAGCTTTAAAATACTCTTTAGAACCAGCAACTTCTAAGGCACCAAATTTTGCTATACGGTGAAGAAATGTACTCTTAGCAGACTCAACACCAAAAAGAGAAAGAGGCACTAACTCATCATTCATCATAACATTTACCCATCTAATAGGACGGATAAAACTTTCACTTGAACTTCCCCAACGCATAGTTTTTCCAAACTCTAAAGACTTTATCCACTTCTCTATTATCTCGGGAAGTAGATCTGCTGAAGCTTGACCTTTGACATCTTTTTTATAGTAAAGAACTTCTTTACCACCCTTATCTATACTACTTAACTCTTCAAGAGAAATGCCACACTTCTTTGCAAAACCATTGGCTGCAGGTGTAGGCTTACCATCTTTATAAGCTACTGCTAATGGTGCTCCAAAGAACTCCTCTACACTATCTTCTTGTGCAGTTTTAAACTCTCTATGCCACACAACTAAACGGCGAGGTGTATAGTAAAACTCAAACTCACCAAGAAGTGCATACTCTTCTAAGATTTTTGCATACTTGGACTCAATGTTCTTCAACTCTTTTAAAAGGGGAACAGCCGGTAACTCTTCCACGCCGATTTCTATTAGTAGTGTTTTTAGCATAGTTTCTTCTCTTTTTTATATAATTGTCGCGATTTTACCCCTTTGTTGGTTAAAATCTTGTTAAAATCACTCTTACAAAAGGATTTCTATGAAAAAAACATTATTAGCTTTACTACTTACAGCTTCTCTCTTTGGAGCTTCCACACACACTGCAAAAGTTTTAGAGACTATGAGTAGTGGTGGTTACACTTATATGAAAGTACAAGAGGGTCAAAAGGATTACTGGATTGCTATGACACAAAGAGATGCTAAAGTTGGTCAAAATATCTCTTTTAGTGAGCAAGGGTGGATGAAAAACTTCCATTCAAAAACACTAAATCGTACATTTAAGAGCATACTTTTTGCTGGAAATGTTTCAGCAAACTCAGATTCTAAAGCAGAAACATCACATAAAGTACCAAAATCACAGATGCACTCTAAGTATGAGCAAAAGGACACACTCTCCATAGCAGAGCTCTTTGCTAATCCTAAGAAATATGTCAATAAGATAGTCACAGTAAAAGGTAAGGTCACAAAAACATCTAATGGCATCATGAAACTCAACTGGGTACATATAGAAGATGGTAGTAGTTTTAAGGGTATGAATAATTTAGTTTTTACAACAACACAAACATCACCTAAAATTGGGGAAGTTGTCTATGCAAAAGGAAAACTTATCAAAGATAAAGACTTTGGATACGGTTACTTTTATCCAGTTATAATCCAAGAGTCAAGCTTTAAAAAATAAAAAAAAGCTTAAACAAGATGAATATACTCTTCTTTAAGTGAAGAGTAAATGTTTTTATAGATACAATGCTACAAACAAAAAAACAAGGATTTAATATGCCAAAAATACATGTATACGAAAATATCGACAATGTAGAGCGTGAAGCTAAAAAAGATTTAATCGACCGTCACTCACCATTCATCACAGTTGAGGGTGAAGCTAAAAAAGGCGAAACTTTAAAAGTTACTGTTACAATGGGTAACGAGTATACTCACCCAGATGATTTCGATCACTACATCGAGTCTATCACTCTTTTCAATGGTGAAACTAAATTAGCAATGGCTACTTTCGTACCAGGAACTTTAGGAAATGAGAAATCTCATGCAGAAGTAACTTTCACTATCCGTCCAATGGGTAAAAAACTTAACCTAGTTGCACACGGTTACTGTACTAAGCACGGTATTTGGGAATCAACTGCAGT
>WFNM01000076.1 GCA_015488615.1 Sulfurimonas sp. | reverse complement strand
GGAACCATACCACCAGAGTAACGAAGTCTATAACCCTCTTGGAAAAATGAGTCTATCATATCTTTATGGTAAGGAGCCCAGTTTTGCTGCGTTCCACCTGGAGCCATAAGCTTACCTTTTTCAGTTACTCTTATCTCTTTTACAAACTCAAACTCACCATCTTGAAGAAGATAGAGTTTTGTTTTATTTTCAGCAAACACCATCTCAACACGAGGACCATGAACAACATAACAAGCGGCTACCATATTTGCTGTACCAAATGCATTTTCATAGATACCATAAATAGAACCAACACTTAAGTTGACATCAACAAGTGATGAACCATCAAGAGGATCATAAGCAATATAATACTTTCCATCTTCATGCAGAAGCATCTCTTTTTCTTTTTCTTCACTTGCTATTGTGTGAATAGAAGCTACCTTAGAAAACTCTTCTTGAATAATTAAATCACACTGAATATCAAGCTGTAGTTGTGTTTCACCAGAACTATTTTCAAGTTGTGAATACCCTATATCTTTTACATCTATAGCATTTTTAATTCTCTTAGCACTTCTCTGTATTGCGTCAAATATATCTCTCATGTTTGTCCTTTTTTTAAACTTTTTTGGCGTTTTTTAGTATCCAGTCTATTACAGCATCTGTATCATTAAGATCAAGCTGCTCAATATCTTCTGGAATATCGTAGTTTTGTGTGTTTATGCTGTAGTCCGTTGCTAAAGCATTCATATAAGGAATATAATCCTTATCTATATGGTTACGAAATACACTAATTCTTGGTAAAGGAAGGTTTTTAAGACCTTCAACTAGTAGAACATCAAACTTATCAAAGAGTCTTATCATATCATCGAGTTCTGATTGACGATGAGAGAAGTAAGTCGTGCGGTTAGGGGAGGTTACTATTACCTCTGCACCAGTATCGCTAAACTTATAACTATCTTTTCCCTCAACATCAAACCGAGCCTTATCTTTTGGATCGTGCTTAATGATGGCAACTTCAAGTTTGTACTCATGAATGAGTTTTCTTGCTACTTTTAAAATAAGAGTTGTTTTCCCACTGTTAGATGGACCAGTAAACGCGACCGCTAATCTTTTGCTCAATATATAAATCCCAAAATAAAATTTTAGTGATTATACAAAAGAAGAGTTTAATAAGATATAATTTCGACTATACAAAAGGAAGAAAATGAAAAACTTTTTACTAATTACTTTAATATTCGCATTTTTTACAGGATGTTCAAGCTCAAATGCTTTTTCTAGGTTCAATCTCACTCAAGAACAAGCTAAAAGTGAAAATAGTATTTTAAGCACTAAAATTCATTTTCAAAATAAAACAATAGGCATAGTAAGTACAGTCTATCTTAATCAGGTACTTCCTAAACTTTATAATAAAAATGAGTGGTTTTATGTTTCTGTTTATATAAACAATCCAGAAGATGACTTGAAGTTTTATCTCAACGGAGAAGAAGCATTAAGTGTCAAAAAGCTACAAGAAAAAAATAAATTTTCCCATCTTCTATCTTCAACAGAAGACTGGAAAACATACTATCTTATAGAATTTAGGCAACTTGGTAATACTCTAAAATTTGTAGCTAAAGATGCTAGCTACAGTTCAGATCCTCTTGTTTACAAAAAAGAGGACTAAAGAGAACCAAGTAGAGTATTTAAGATAACAGTTACTACTTGAAGCCCTATAATAAGTACTAAAGGTGCAAGATCAAGACCATTATAGTCTGTTCTCATAAACTTTCTTACAAAGCCATAAGCTGGAGCAGTAATACGCTGTAGGAACTGCACTACAGGGTTATAAGGGTCTGGATTTACAAAACTTAGTAGTGCTTGGATAATAAGTACCCAAATATAAACGCCAATAAGGCTAATGAAAATACTACCGATTCCTTGAGTCATTTCTATTATTGCTTGCATTATTTTACAATCTCCCCAATATAATTTTTAAGATGCTGATATATCTCAGCGATATCTGGACCCTCTGTCGCATTTGTTAGTAGTAAACGCAGTGCTATAAGATAATTATCATCCTCTAAGCTTGTCTCGTTTATGACATAATCTTTAAATGCTACATACTCGTCAAAATAGGGTGCTTCTTTTATGGCATTAGCCAAAACTGTACATTCTCTAGTAAATGCTTCTGGGATATTTCGTTCCGAAAATATAGGAGCTATTTTTACTTTAAGCTCTTTTGTCGTGGAGACTTCAGCTAAGTAAACGCGAGCAAGTGCCCCTATTTCAGCATCAGCAAAACCAACAAAACGTGAAAGCTCTTTAGCATCAAGTCCTCTAAGATGTGCTCTGTTTATCTCTTTTAAAGCATCCATATTGAAACTTACTGGGATGTTAGGTATTGTTTCTAAGTCTAAAAACTCTATAGCTTCTTCTAAGGTAAATATCTCTTGGGGCATCTCATTGCCAATTGATACTAAATAATTTAAAATAGCTTCAGGAAGGAAACCTTCTTTAAGTAATTCTTTGATATTTGGTGCATCATCAAGATTAGTCATCACGGGAAGATGAGCATATTCTATTTGCTTTTCATACTTTAACGCATTTCTTACATGCTCTTGTTTTGGTGTTTCTTCTAAAAATTCTTCAGAACGAATGATAAAAGAGATATCACTCAGCATATCATCTACACCTACAGCAAAGTTGTAGGTTGGTGTTTTGTTTTGGTTTAAGATGATAAAACTATCTATGCCGTCAGGTGTAAAACTTCTCTCTCCTAAAATTTTATCATGAATTACTATATCTGCATCCGGTCGTATGATTCTAATACTAAAAGGATTTGTATTATCAATAATAAGCTCTGCAGGGAGATTTCTGCAAGCATCATCATAAGCATATCCTTTACCTGCTTGCTTTGCCTCTTCGCGTTTGTTCGCTAACCAGTTATCTGAGCAGAAACAGCTAAAGGCTTTTCTCTCATGAACAAGTTGTAATGCCATAGCAGAGTGAAAACGTACATTTT
Source organism: Sulfurimonas sp. (assembly GCA_015488615.1). GTDB lineage: Bacteria > Campylobacterota > Campylobacteria > Campylobacterales > Sulfurimonadaceae > Sulfurimonas. Next base: position 36,559 of record WFNM01000076.1, on the reverse strand, counting down.
GACTCTGATGAATTACTTGAGAGCCATGAACACCAAACAGTCCAAGTAAATCAAGAATTTCATCATCCATGCCCTCTCTATTTTTTTCCTTATCCATATCTTCAATACGGACTATAAAATCTTCTTTTCTCTGCCTAGCAACTATGTAGTTGTATAGAGCAATACGCAGAGTATCTAGTCTTAAATCATTTGTAGGACTAACTGCAAATCTTAACATAAAATATTCCTTTTCTATCCTAACTTCTGTGCTAGAAGTTGGTTGACTATTTTTGGATTGGCCTTTCCACCTGTAGCTTTTAGCACCTGTCCAACGAAGAAGCCTAAAAGCTTTTTATTTCCAGCTCTAAATTTCTCAAGATTATCAGGATTTTTCTCAATAACTGCATCAATCATACTACCGATAATCTCAGGGTCACTAATCTGCACAAGCCCTTTACTCTCTACTATCTTGACTGGGTTTTCTCCAGAGGTTACTATCTCTTCAAAGACTTGCTTTGCGATTTTGTTAGATATAGTAGTATCATCTACCATCTTAATAAGCTCTGCAATCTGCTTAGGAGTAAACTTTAATGCCTCTTTGCCACTCTGTTTTATCTCACGTGCTACTTCATTTGTAATGATATTTGCTAGATTTACAGGGCTATGAAGCACTGCAAGTGCCTCTTCAAAAAAGGCTGAAAGGTCTACATCACGAGCAAGAGTGTTCGCAACTTCACTATTAAGCTTCAGCATCTCACGGTATCTTGCAAAGAGACTCTCTTGCTCTGGAGTCATAGCGACTACTTCACCATCTATCTGCACTTTTTTCTCTTTAGTTTGTGCCTTTTGTGGTGCGGCTTTTCTCTTCTTAGCCCATGAGTCTTTGAGACCTACTATTTTATTATAGACTGGTTTCTCATCTGTGTAGTCTATTGGGTCAGCAAAAAAGTAGCCTTGTCTCTCAAACTGAAATCTCTCATCAGGTTTTTCTGTAACTACAGCAGGTTCAATGAGAGCATCTTTTATCACTTGTAAAGAGTTAGGATTAAGATCTTCTATACCCTCAGGCATTTCAGAAGAGTAGAGTCTATCATAGAGTCTCACTTCTACCTTTTTCGCCTTGTCACCACTCACCCAATGGATAGCACTTTTTACCTTAATGCCACTCGTGTCAGAACCACTTTGAGAAGTAGGGTAGTACTCTGCTTTTATCTCTGTAATCTTGCCATCACTATCTTTGATAAGCTCTTTACAAGCAATGATATATCCATGTTTGAGTCGTACAGGTTGCTCAGGAGTAAGTCGGAAGTAGCCCTTAGGTGGGTTTTCTTCAAAATCATCGCGTTCTATGTAAATCTCACGAGAAAAAGGCAACTTTCGAGTTCCCTCTCTAGGAACATCATCAGGATAGTAAGAAGCATCAAGTTCCTCACTACTCCCCTCGTAGTTTTCAATAGTAACTTTAAGAGGGTCAAGCACACACATAACACGTGGCACTTTTGGATTAAGGTCATCTCTTATAGTAAACTCTAACTGTGCAACATCCACCATAGAGTTTGCCTTGGCAATACCAACTTGATCACAAAATGTCACTATAGATTCAGGAGTATAACCCTTTCTTCTTAATCCTGCGATGGTCGGTAAACGCGGATCATCCCAACCACTTACATAGTTACCCTCGACCAACTCTAAGAGCTTGCGTTTACTCATAACCGTGTAGTTTATGCCGAGTCTTGCAAATTCGTATTGGTATGGGCGAGGGGGGTTCAACTCTAGTGTATCGAGTACCCAGTTGTAGATATCACGATTGTTCTCAAACTCTAGTGTACAGATAGAGTGCGAAACTCCCTCAATGTAGTCAGAGAGACAGTGTGCAAAGTCATACATAGGATAGATGCACCACTCACTCCCCGTTCTAAAGTGTTCAGCATGGCGAATACGGTACATCAAAGGGTCACGCATCTTCATATTTGCTGCAGACATATCTATCTTTGCACGAAGGACATGTTCACCATCTTGAAACTCACCCTTACACATGCGTTCAAACATCTCTAAATTCTCTTCTATAGTTCTACTTGCATATTTACTGTGTTTACCCGCTTCTGTAACAGTGCCACGAAGCTCTCTCATCTCCTCTTCATCGACACTATCTACATATGCTCTATCCATCTTGATGAGTTTTATAGCATACTCATGAATTTGAGCGAAATAATCAGAAGTAAAACGAACATTGCCTTCCCATTCGTATCCTAACCATGTCACGGCATCTTTTAGTGCTTCAACGTATGTCGTATCTTCTTTTGTTGGATTTGTATCATCCATTCGCAGGTTACAGTGACCATTGTAATCACGAGCAATACCAAAGTTAATAAAAATAGATTTTGCATGCCCAATATGTGGAAAGCCATTTGGTTCCGGAGGAAATCTAGTTACTATTTCCCTGTTTTTTCCCGATTCTAAATCTTTTTCAACTATTGTTTGTAGAAAATTTTTGCTCTGTTTCATTATTAATAGACCTTTTTTTATTAAAACTTTTATATGAGTGGTATTTTAGCAAAATAGAGCTTAGAATTGGTGTAGTAATATTATATAATTCAACGAATCTAAATCTTGTGAATTTTCGTAAAGTGGAGGAATTTTATTATTTTAAGTGGTGACCCCGAGGAGAATTGAACTCCTGTAACATGGATGAAAACCATGGATCCTAACCGCTAGACGACGGGGCCACTCTGTAGTTTATTTTTGCAACTTGTTTTGTTGAGCCGAAATTATAGGGATTTTATGCTTAAAAAAACATAAAATCCTTAAAAAATTTATTTATTAGTCGTAAAAGCTACGTAATGCTCTAATAATAACAGCATTTTTAGAGATACTCTCTGCTTTTGCATTTTCATTTACAGTATCATAAATATCTAAAGGAAGAGAGATAGAGAAAGTTTTAGTCTCTACTTTTTTCTTTTTAGCGATCATTGCAGTTACACCAGTAAGAAGCTCAATAATTTTCTTTGTATCTATTGGCTTTTGAATGAAGCTGTTCACACCAACTTCAATAGACTCAGAAATCTTTTCTATGTCATTACTTGCAGAAATAACAATAATAATCTGAGAAGGGTTAATCTCACGAATCTTTCGAGAAAGTTCAATACCGTCCATACCAGACATAATAATATCTACAAAAACCACATCTGGTTTATTGTCAAGATATACTTTTAGAGCACTCTCGCCATCAAAGCAAGACTCAACACTAGAGAAGAAGTTCTTAAATGTTGAACTTAAAAGTTCATTTGTTACCTTTTCATCTTCAACTACCATAGCTGAAAGTTTTTTTGTTTGTTCTGTGAGTTGAATAAGATCTACACTCATAAAATATCCTTTGTGATTAATTTAATGGAATTATAGTATAAAATCAATGGAAATTAATAACAGTTAGTAACTAGAATAAAAATGTTATTTTCCTATAAGCCTAAAATTAGACTTTTAAGGAAGGAATTTATGTTAAAATATATGTAGATTATATATTGTTACTTAACTATCATCCTTTTTAAATTGTGATAACCACACAATATCATCTTCTTTAGAAGCTTCTTTTTGATCTAGGAGTGACCCTATAATACTTTTGAGTGTATCTTCATTCATAAATTCTAATAAATGAGGGTTAATAGCAGTTGTCGTCACTTTTTCATGTGTGTTTAGTAAATTTTGTATATCTAAGATAAGTTGTTCTTTATTGCTCATAGTACCTCTTTTTTATATATTGGTTAACATAATGTAAATTCTCTTGAAAATTACTTGTAAAGAGAAGGGGATGTTTTGGTAAGAATTCTATCAAGAGTTATATTCTTTTGATTCCAACTACTATTAATATAGCTTACAGGATTAGCCACTAAAACTCTTTTATTTTTAGTTAATTTTTTTAAAATTATATTATCATTACCATTTATTATAGCATTATATAAACTTTCAAATGTTTTCCTATTGAAACCATATATAAGTTTTAGCCTTTTATATTTAATATTAGATACTATTAAATAGAGTGTTTCATGGTAATTGGTCAATTTAAAAAAATATGTATTGCCATTATAGTTTATCTTTTTAACATTGTAATCAGTAAAAATTATATCAATAATTTTAGACATACCATAGTTTAGTTTATATTTGGCAGCTACTATAGCATCTTCATAAGTAATTATAAGTCCATTATCCATAGTGTAGACATATTGATATATTTTAATATTAGATAAATCAATCTGCCTCTGAAAACTTTTACTTCCATAAGCATTGATTGTTCTCTTGTTCTCAAAAGCAATAGAGAGAGTATAGTTATTTACATTGACATTAGGAGATGTGCAGGAGCTAAGAAATACCATGAGTGATATAAGTATAATTTTATTCATATAGTTAATTTTCTTTATATTTTAGATAGGTACAAGTAAGCCGAGTTTTGTAGTGATAGTTATTAATCTACTGTACACCTTACGTTGTACCTCTAGCGAAACAAAAGCATTGTAAGACGCTAACCATATGTTTCTTGCTGCCATGTTGGGTTTTCAAGCTCTCTATATCGCTATAGAGACTGGTGGTCTCTTACACCACCTTTTCACCTTTACCACTATAAAGTGGAAGTAATATTTCTGTTGCACTTTCCCTCGTATTACTACGGCCATTCGTTAAATGGAACACTGTCTTACAGCAGCTCGGACTTTCCTCTTGAAGAGTTTCAAGTAACTATCCTTGTACCTGTGTAATTCTACTCAAATTATCCTTTATTTAGCTTTTTTTAGATTAAGAACACCTGTTCATTAAATAGGTTTCATATATGAACAAGTGTTCTTTTTACATAAGCATATATTAACAAATGTTCATATATAATATATTTACTGTTAACAAGTGTTCATATTATAAAAAAGGATTCATTATGCCCAACAATACGGCAATAGCTAAACGAAGTGGAACTAAAGAGAAGATACTCAAAGTATCAACTACTCTATTCTCAGAACTAGGATACAAGGGTGCAAGCGTACGTAAAATTGCAAGAGAAGTTGGAATTAGAGAGAGTGCTATCTATAATCATTATAAAAATAAGGAAGAGATCTTTCTTGAGGTAGCAAAGGGCATATTTTCATCACCCTTCTCTATTTCTAGTGAAGAAATGAAAGAGTTAGCACTTAGAGGTAAACCTTTTTTAAGCAAATTTGCTATGCAATACAAGATACTTACATTTGATAAAACGAATGAGAATATGTTTAGATTATTAATAATTGAATTAATGCAAAATAGAGATTTACGAGAACAGTTTCAGAGTGAATTTCATGATAAAAATATAAAGATACTATCTGAAGGTTTTTTTATAATGATGCAAAATTCTATGATTAAGTCTAGCGATCCAATGCTAATCTCTTATGAGTTTATAAGCACCCTATTCTATATTCGGCTACAAGTAATGCTACTGCGTTTCGATGCACTTTCGACGAATGCTTTATCAACTCAGTTTGAAAAGCATGTGGATTTTTTCTGGGAAAGTATCAAAGTTTAACTATCCTATTCTTCGATACAAGTATAGAGTAATATTATGTAAACAATGAGATAAAATAATCAGTTATTTCAATATTAGTATTATACTTTCAATAAAAAATAATACTAATTAATATTATACTGAGATATAAAAAAAAGGACAAACCTTTACAGATTTGTCCTTTAAAATAATATTAACTAAGCCATAGCTTTTTTAGCATATTCTTCACCTAGGTCATAAGCTTTTATATTTACTTCATGAACTTTAGCAGGTACTTTAGAAAGCATGGTGTCAACAAGTACTTTTTTATCTATCGCATTCATCATTGTATTTGCAATTGCAAGTGCAACAACAGATTGAGTAATAACATTACCAACCTCTTCTTTTGCTATTGTAATAATAGGAATCTCATGTATACGCCATTTTTTTCTATCTTCCGCAGTTGGATGAACTAGGTTTGGATCAACTACTATTGTCCCACCAGGTTTCACACCATCTTTAAAAAGTACATAACTCATTTGTGCAACCGAAAGCATGAAGTCGACATCGCCATCAACAGCATATGGATAATATATCTCTTCATCATCAAGCTGAATATCAACAACAGTTGGTCCACCACGAACTTGAGAAGTATATGTAGCAGTCTTTAGACCTTCTCCGCCAGTTTTAATTTTTGCAGCTGCAAAAATTTCACCAGCAAGAAGAACACCTTGACCGCCAACACCTGTAAATCTCATTAATACTTTAGAATCACTCATTCGTCTTCCTTATATTTTTTTAGCAAAGTCATCTTGTGTAATCTTACCACGTAGACCTTGATGAACTTCTTGAATCTCTGCATACATAGCACAGTACTCATCCGCTTCAATATCTTCTTTTAAAACACCAAGTGGAAGTAAGTTAAGCTGTTCTTCTTCACTCATAGTATCATATTTCTTTTTAGAAATTGTAATACTATCGATCCATTCAAGGTTTGCCATAGCAGAAACCATTTTGTTCTTACGACCAAGGTTAATATGGCAGTTAGAAAGTACTTCCATCATTGAAAAACCATTATGTTTCATCGCCTTTATAAGAACTTTTTCAAGTTTTTTTGGCTCAAGCATAGTCTCACGTGCAACAAAAGAAGCACCAGAAGCAATAGCTAAGTCACAAGTATCAAAAGTTGGATCAATATTACCCGCTTTTTGAGAAACAGTCCACATACCCTTAGGAGTAGTTGGAGAAGTTTGTGAGTTAGTAAGACCATAGATAAAGTTATTGATAATAATCATAGTCATATCGATGTTACGACGACAAGCATGAATAGTATGATTACCACCAATAGCAAGGGCATCACCATCGCCAGCAACACAGACAACAAGTTTATCAGGACGAGATAGCTTGATACCTGTAGCATAAGCAACTGTACGACCATGAGTTGTGTGAACAGTATTAAAATCTACATACGAAGAAAATCTTCCTGAACATCCAATCCCTGAAACAACACATATATCATCTTGATTTATGCCCATTTTTTCAATAGCTCTAACAAATGCCTTTAAAATAACACCGTCACCACAACCCCAACACCATAGTGTTGGCATTTTCTCTAATCTTAAATATTTATCATAATTGAATGCCATTAGTATAACTCCTTAACTTTTGAAGCGATTTCTTGTGGAGAAATTGCTCTACCGTTTACTTTGAATAGTCCATCAATATCTAATCTTGCAGTAGCACGTTGTACTTCTGAATGATATTGACCTATATTTAATTCTACTACTAAAACATTTTTGATTTTATCAGTATACTCTTTCATTTTCTTTGCAGGTGATGGCCATAAAGTAATAGGTCTAAATAAACCAGCTTTAATACCCTCAGCACGTAAATTACGGATAGTCTCTTTAGCAGCTAAAGAAACAGAACCGTATGCTACAAGCATAACATCTGCATCATCCATCATGAACTCTTCATAAGATTCAAGTTCATCTTCATGCATAGCAACCTTATCTTCTAAACGTTGAATAAGTTTACGACAAGTTTCAATTTCCTCAGTTGGGAAACCGTTTTTATCATGGTGAAGACCAGTAAAGTGGTATCTGTAACCAGTAAACATTTGGTTTAGAACTGCTGGTTCTGTAGGACCACACTCATATGGAAAATACTCTTCAGCAGGACCATCAAATGATTTACGTGGAACGATTCCAGCTTCAACTTCTTCTACTGTTGGGATAACAGCTTTACCGTGCATATGACCAATAGTTTCATCAAGTAAAACGATTACTGGTTGCATAAAGCGGTCAGCTAGGTTGAAAGCTCTAACAGTTTCTGTATAACACTCAGCTAAAGAACCTGCAGCTAATGTAATTGATTTGTAATCACCGTGTGATGGGTTTTTTGCTTGAAGAACATCACCTTGAGATACACGAGTTGGAAGACCAGTTGATGGACCACCACGCATTACATTTACAAGAACTAAAGGTACTTCTGCCATTTGAGCAAGACCTAAGTTCTCAGCTTTAAGTGATACACCAGGACCTGATGTAGCAGTTAATGCACGATCACCAGCCATTGCAGCACCGATAACACAACAGATACCTGCTATCTCATCTTCCATTTGAATTGCAACTCCACCTTTTTTTGGTAAAAGGTCAGAAATAACATGCATTACCTCTGAAGATGGTGTTAGTGGATACCCACCAAAAAATTTACAACCAGCATCAACAGCTGCAATTGCAGCTAGCTCATTACCAGTAGATATTACTTCTCTAGTCGCCATTATTTAACTCCTTGTTCACTAAGTGACATATAATTGTTTGCAACAATCTGTTCTTGACGAGCTTTCGCATCATCAGTAAGTTTAGCAAAGCTAAAACCTGCTGCTTTATACTCTTGCTTGTCTGCTACATAAATAGCGAAGTCTGGGCATGTAAGTTCACACTCATTACATCCAATACAAGCTTCTGGATGGTCAATAGAAATCATTGCACCAAGAGTTGATGTTGACTCATATTTCATTCCAAGAACACCTGAAGGACATACTGAAACACATATATCACACGCTTTACAGTTATCTGTATTTACCCATACTGGTTGATCACCAGGGTTTACCATTGGACTAGCTGCCATATTTTCTCCTAATTATTAAAGTATAGAGTTTATTCTATACTTTACTCTTTAATGAAAAAAGAGTATCTAAGTTTTCATAATTTATCTCTAAAATGTGCTACTATCGCACCATAAAGGCAACAACTGTTACATTTAGGGTGCTCACACAAGGTTTAAAGACTACTTTTTAGCTAAAACTTCCGCTATTGCTTTGCCAATTTCAGCAGGACTTACTACGACTTTAACGCCAGCAGCTTCAAGTGCTTCCATTTTTTCTTTTGCTGTACCAGCAGAACCAGAAACGATTGCACCAGCATGACCCATAGTTTTGCCCTTAGGAGCTGTTTGACCAGCAATAAAAGCAACAACAGGTTTAGTAATTTGTTCTTTAATAAGCTTTGCAGCTTGAATTTCAAGGTCTCCACCAATCTCACCAATCATAACGATTGCTTCAGTCTCTGGATCAGCTTCAAACATTGGTAAGATTTGGTTATATGAAAGACCAATAATTGGATCTCCACCAATACCGATAGCTGTAGTGATACCAAAACCTTCGTTACAAACTTGGTTTGCACCTTCGTAAGTTAAAGTACCAGACTTAGAAATAAGTCCAACATTACCTTTTTTGAAGATTGAACCAGGCATGATACCTATCTTACACTCTTCTGCTGTAATAATACCAGGACAGTTTGGCCCTAGTGTTTTCATACCGTGCTTTGTTGCATGAGCTTTCGCCATTTGCATATCTTTAACTGGAGCACCTTCTGTAATGATTACAGCAAGTTCAATCCCAGCTTCAGCAGCTTCCATTACAGCATCACCAACAAAAGCAGGTGGTACAAAAATCATAGAAACTGTAGCACTAGTAGCTTTTACAGCTTCATTTACTGTATTAAATACTGGCTTATCAAGGTGAGTCTGTCCACCCTTGTTTGGTGTAACACCACCAACGATGTTAGTACCATAAGCTATACACTGCTCAGCATGAAAAGAACCCTCTTTTCCTGTGAAACCTTGAACGATTACTTTTGTATCTTTATTTACTAAAATTGACATATTTAATTACTCTCCTTTTGCTGCAGCTACAGCTTTTGCTGCACCGTCACCTAAGTCATCACCAACTATTAAGTTAGCTATATTTGCATTTTTAAGAATCTCTGCTGCCTCTGGTGCATTTGTACCATCAAGACGAACAATAACAGGAACATTAACATCTGTAATCTTAGTAGCTTCGATAATACCATTCGCAATACGATCACAACGAACGATTCCACCAAAGATATTTACAAAAATTGCTTTTACTTTAGGATTTTTAAGAATAATCTCAAAACCTTTTGCAACAGTTTCCGCGTTTGCACTACCACCAACATCTAAAAAGTTAGCTGGAGTTCCACCCATGTAGTTAATAGTATCCATAGTACCCATCGCAAGACCAGCACCATTTACCATACAACCAATTTCACCATCAAGTGCTACATAAGAAAGACCATATTTAGCAGCTTCTACTTCATCAGCATCTTCTTCTGTTAAGTCTCGCATTGCAGCTATCTCTGGGTGACGACCTAATGCTGAGTTATCAAAGCCCATCTTACCATCAAGTGCGATAAACTCACCCTTTCCAGTTTTAACAAGTGGATTAATCTCAATCATCTCTGCATCATTTTCCATGTAAAGAGTATAAAGTTTAGAAGCGAATCTAATAATATTCTTCTGCTCATCTTTATCAGTTAAGCCAAGACCAAATGCTAACTCACGTCCGTGAAAACTTTGAAAACCAATAGCTGGATCAACAGGTACAGTAATAATTTTTTCTGGAGTGTTTGCTGCAACATCCTCAATATTCATTCCACCTTCAGTAGAAGCCATAATTAAAGGCATTTCTAATTTTCTGTCAAGTACTACAGAAAGATATAACTCTTCTTTAATATCTGCACCATCTTCGATGTAAAGCTTTTGAACAAGTTTACCCTCAGCAGTTGTTTGGTGTGTTACTAAAGTCATTCCAAGAATCTCATCAGCAAGTGTTTCTACTTCTTCAATACTTTTAGCAAGTTTAACTCCACCACCAAGACCACGCCCACCTGCATGGATTTGTGCTTTAACAACCCATACTGGACCGCCTAACTGCTCTGCAGCTTTAACAGCATCTTTCACGCTCTCTACCATTATACCTTTTGGTGTTGGTACACCGTACTTTTTGAAAATCTGTTTCGCTTGATATTCATGTATATTCATCTATTCTCCTTAGTTTAAAATGTGAGATTGCAAGCCTTAGGCCTTGGGTGCAATCATATCCTCTGGTACTACATACTTATCGAACTCTTCAGCGGTAAGTAATCCTAACTCAATAGCAGTCTCTTTAAGTGTTGAGTTGTTTTTATGTGCTGTTTTAGCTATTTTTGCTGCATTATCATAACCTACATAAGGGTTTAATGCGGTGACCAACATTAAAGAGTTATGTAAAAAATAATCAATTTTATCTGCCACTGGCTCAAGACCAATAGCACAATGATCGTTAAATGACACAATTGAATCTGCAAGTAAACGACAAGATTGTAAATAGTTATAAGCAATTACGGGCTTATAAACATTTAGCTCAAAGTTACCTTGTGAAGCTCCCATTGAGATAGTTACATCATTACCAAAGACCTGACAAGTAACCATAGTAACAGCTTCTGCTTGAGTAGGATTTACTTTTCCTGGCATAATAGAACTTCCCGGTTCATTAGCTGGAATCTCAATCTCACCAATTCCACAACGTGGGCCAGAAGCTAACCATCTAACATCATTAGCTATTTTCATCATATCTGCTGCAAGTGCTTTAAGTGCACCATGAGAGTATACTAAAGCATCATGAGATGTTAAAGCATGAAACTTGTTTGGAGCAGTAATAAAATCGTGACCAGTAAGTTCACTCAATTTATCTGCAACACGCTTTCCTAGTTCTGGGTGAGCATTTAGGCCTGTTCCAACAGCTGTTCCACCGAGTGCTAGTTCACGAACTGCTTCTAGTGAATCTTTTGCCATTTTTTCACATTTGTTAAGCATTTCAACCCAACCACTAATCTCTTGACCAAGAGTAATAGGTGTTGCATCTTGAAGGTGAGTACGGCCGATTTTCACTACTGATTCAAACTTAGCTGATTTATCGGCTAGCGTTTTCTTAAGTTTTGCGATTGCTGGAAGTACTTGAGTCTCTACCGCAATAACAGCTGCAACATGAAGTGCAGTTGGATAAGTGTCATTTGAAGACTGAGACTTGTTAACATCATCATTTGGATGAATAAGTTTTTCAGTCCTAAAGTCACCGCCAAGAATTTCAGTAGCACGGTTTGCAAGAACTTCATTGTTGTTCATATTAGACTGTGTACCTGAACCTGTTTGCCATACAACTAGTGGATAGTTTCCATCAAGTTTTCCTGCTAACATATCATCAGCTGCTTGTGCAATTGCATTAGCTTTTTTAGCATCAAGCTTGCCTAAATCAGCATTAACAAGTGCTACTGATTTTTTAAGATAAGAAAATGCCCTTGTTATTTCATAAGGCATAGTTTCTTCACCAATTTTAAAGTTCTCTATACTTCTCTGTGTTTGAGCTGCCCAGTAAGCATCTACGGGAACATTGATCTCACCCATTGTATCTTTTTCAATTCTTGTACTCATATCATTAAACTCCTTGGAAAAAATTATTTTCTTTCAGTATATTAATACCATCTTCTATAGATTTAACTGAAATAGCAAATTTTTCTTTCGTTTCTTCATCTAAATCTAGTTCTATTATCTTTTCTACACCATTTGCACCTAAAACTATAGGAACTCCCACTGCAACATCAGAGTAACCATACTCGCCATTTAAAGTTGTACAGCAAGAAACAATAGCTTTTGAATCATTTAAAATAGATTCAACCATGTGTGCGATCGCACGACCTGGTCCATAGTAACCGGATGTACCAAGATATTTCACTATCTCTGCACCACCATTTTTTGTTCTCTCAATAATACCTTGCATATCTTCTTTAGATACTAAAGAAGTAAGTGGAATATCTCCAACAGAAACTTTACTAGGAAGAGGAATCATATTTTCGCCATGGTCACCAATAACTAAAGAACCAGTTTGATTTGATGCATAACTAGTTAATTTAGAGATTTGATAAGCCATACGTGAACCATCAAGTGCACCAGCAAGGCCAATAATACGATTTGAGTCCCAACCAGTTATCTCCTTAGTCACATATGTCATCACATCAAGTGGGTTTGACACACATATAATAATAGCATTTGGAGAGTTCTCCTTGATATTTTCAACTACTTGCTTAGTTATCTTTGCATTTATCATAAGAAGATCTGCTCTAGTCATATCACCCTTACGAGGTATACCAGCAGTAACAACAACAATATCACAATCTTTAATATCTTCAGCTTTCTCAGCTGCTGTAATAATAGTTCCCTGCTGTGAGTAAAAAGAAGCTTGTGCCATATCAATAGCTTTTCCTTTTGCTACACCCTCGGCAATGTCAAAAAGAACAATTTCATGACATGTTCCCATCATTGCTAATGTATAAGCAGCAGTTGCACCAACCGCACCAGCTCCTACTATTCCAACTTTTCTACTTTTCATTACTTTATCTCACTTTTTTTTACTTCTTTTAAGTCATCAAAAAAACCATTAGAGTAAAGAACATCTACCATCTCTTGAACCGAAGCTACAGAATTTTTAAATCTCGTTTTCTGGAGTGTTTTAAGTGTCATTTCTATAACCTGTTCTGCTCCACCTGCACCTATCATAACTGGAACACCACTAACCATATCTGAGTAACCATAATCATTCTCAAGCATTACAGCACATGAATGAATTTGCTTCGTATCTTTTAAAATTGCTTCGAGCATAACAGCTGTTGATTTGGCAGGAGCATAATAGGCTGAACCATCACCTAAAAGATTCACTATTTGAGCACCACCATTTCTAGTTTTTTTAACTATCTCACCAATCTCTTCAGAGTCGAGTAGATCGTCGATAGGAACTCCAGCTACAGTTGTAAATTTAGGAAGTGGTACCATGGTATCACCATGTCCGCCCATTACAGTTGCACGAATCTGTCCTGCTCCATAACCTAACTTCTCATAGATAAAGTGAGCCATACGAGCAGCATCTAAAATACCTGCCATACCCAGAATTCTCTCTTTTGGAAATCCTGTATATTTCAGGGCTACATATGTCATAACATCAAGTGGATTACTTACCACTACAACAATAGCATTTGGTGCATACTTTTTAATCTCTAAAGAGTATAGTTTAACAATTTCTGCATTTTTAATGAGTAAATCATCTCTATTCATACCAGGTGTTCTAGAAGCACCAGCTGTGATAACAACTATCTCGCTGTCTGTCATATCCTCTGGACCATTTGCAGCTCTCACTATGGTATGCTCACGTGCCGCATTTGCCGCTTGGGACATATCAAGAGCTTTTCCTTTTGCTACATCAATATTTCTACCAAGAAGTATAACTTCATGGCACGATCCACGCATAGCTAATATAAATGCTACTGTAGATCCAAAATTACCCGTTCCTATGACTGTTACTTTACTTGCCATTGATTCCCTTTGAGTGAATTTTTAACTTTTGATTTTTAGCTAATGTCTATAAGTATTAGCTAAAAACGAAAAGTTATGACTCTTTGCAAAAGTTTTGCAAAGAGCATAATAATTAGACTATATTGAGTCGATAATAGCATTTAACGTTGCAGATGGACGCATAGCAGCTTCAGCTTTTACTTCATCTGGGTTAAAGTAACCACCAATATCTTTAGCTTTACCTTCAGAAGCTAAAAGTTCAGAGATAATAGTCTCTTCATTTTCAGTAAGTATTAGAGCAATTGGAGCAAATTTAGCAGCAAGTGCAGCATTCTCTGACTCAGCTAATGCTTTTGCCCAAAACTGTGCTACAAAAAAGTGAGAAGCTTTGTTATCTAACTCTCCACATTTACGTGATGGAGATTTATTTTCACTGAGGTATCTATCATTTGCAATATCAAGTGCTGCAGTTAGAGTAGCCAATTCATTAGAATTGTTCTTTTTAGCTAGAAATCTTAGAGACTCTGCAAGTGCTAAAAATTCGCCAAGTGAATCCCAACGAAGGTGACCCTCTTTTAAAAATTGATCAACATGCTTAGGAGCAGAACCACCAGCACCAGTCTCATAAAGACCACCACCAGCTAATAATGGAACAATAGAAAGCATCTTAGCAGATGTTCCAAGCTCTAGGATTGGGTACATATCTGTTAAGTAATCACGTAAAACATTTCCAGTTACGGCGATAGTGTTTTTCCCTTCTCTTACACGAGTGTTAGAAAATTTAGTAGCTTCTTCAATTTCCATTATTCGTATATCTAAGCCTTCAGTATCATGATCTTTAAGGTATTCATTTACTTTTTTAATCATATTTGCATCATGCGCACGATTTTCATCTAACCAGAAGATTGTCGGTACTTTTTCAATGCTAGCACGCTCAACAGCAAGGCGAACCCAATCTTTAATTGGAATATCTTTTGCACGGCTCATTCTGTAGATGTCACCTTTTTCTACATTGTGACTCATAAGAACAGTACCATTTGCATCTTTTACTTCCATTATACCATCTTCAGGTACTTCAATAGTAGTAGGATGAGAGCCATACTCTTCAGCTTTTTGTGCCATAAGACCAACATTTGCAACTGAACCCATAGTTGTTACATCATATTGTCCATTTTGAACACAATCTTCCATCATTGGACGGTAAAAGTTTGCATAACTACGGTCAGGAATAATTGCTACACACTCTTCAGTTTTTCCATCTTTATTCCACATTTTTCCGCCATCACGAATAACAACAGGAAGAGAAGCATCAATTATAATATCATTTGAAGCATGTAAGTTTGTAATTCCTTTGTCAGAATCAACCATAGCGATATCTACGTCACCATCATTAATAACACCTTTAAGCGCTGCTAAAATTTCTTCTTTTTTATCAGAGTTTTCAAGTTTCTTTTCTAGGTCTCCAAGGCCAAGATTCGCATTTACACCTAATTTAGCAAATTCATCTGCATATTTAGTAAATACTTCTTCAAAAAATATTTCAACGGCATGACCAAACATAATAGGATCTGAAACCTTCATCATAGTAGCTTTAAGGTGAAGTGACCAAAGTACATCTTTCTCTTTTGCCTCTATTATGGACTCTTTTAAGAATTTACGAAGTGCTTTTGCTGACATATATGTTGCATCAAGAACTTCTTTATCTCTTGCATCAACATTTCTTAAAACTTTTCCATTGAGTTCTATTGTTACATTTTGCTCACCATCTATAATAACTGACTGTTCATTTTCATAAAAGTCGCCACCACTCATAGAAGCTACATATGACTTAGAGTTTTCTGAGAATGGACGTAGTTTATGAGGATGATTTTGTGCAAATTTCTTTACAGCTGCTGCTGCACGACGATCTGAATTTCCTTCACGAAGAACAGGATTCACTGCTGAACCCAAACAAGTAGAATAAACAGTAGCTAATGCTTTTTCTTCTTCTGTTTGTGGATTCTCAGGAAAGTTTGGTATATCATACCCTTGCCCTTGAAGTTCTGCTATACATTCCATCAGTTGAGGAATAGATGCAGAGATATTTGGAAGTTTAATAATATTTCCGTCTGCTTGCTGCACAACATTTCCTAGCTCTGCTAAATTATCATCAATTTTTTGAGCATCTGTTAATCTCTCTGGAAATTTAGAGATAACTCTAGCTGCTAATGAAATATCACTACTAACTACATCTATCCCAGCAGCCTTCGTGAAAGCATTAACGATAGGTAATAAAGAGTAAGTTGCTAAAGCCGGAGCTTCATCGATTTTAGTCCAAATAATTTTTGACATATATTGTCCTTGTGAATAATTTTATCTCATGAATTAATAACTTCATGGAATTTACAAGTTCAATAGTAACACAACTATGTCAACATTTGGCGAGCTTTGAAAAAAATAGAAGTTAATTTTTTATTTGTTTCATTTTGTAGCATGTCTTATATTGTGTAAATGGGTAGAATAGTTACATGCAAAATCATGGTATCCCTGCTTGTTTTTCATAAAATAGAGATAATTTGTTTTCGCAGGAAAGATAGCAGCTTTTATAGCACTAAAGCTCACATTACAAACTGCAACACTAGGGACACCCTTATATAAGTAAGTGTTAAAAATTGATCTATCATTCCGAATACGATAAGGTGTAACTTTAACATGAGAATATTTTCCATAGTTCAGACTTCCATCCATCTGAAGTTTCATATCTTGTTTTATTCTATTGTATATTACTGAACTTACTATTGGCATCTCTTTTGTGTTAGCGGACTCTTTTTGTATTATAGATGCAATTGCTACATATTGAAACCATTTTTTCTTATTATATGTGCCAAAGATCTTCATTGAAAGGGCTTTCATCTTTTCGTTTGATACTTTTAGTAGCATATGGATAAGTTCCCTTTCTGTAATCCCTATGGGTATTTTATATGTATCAGGTACAAAAGCACCCTCTTCCACTGAGGTTTGCATCGCATATTCAGAATGTAATTTTTCTATACTTAAATCCAAATTAGATGCTAGTTGTCTTAAAAAAATATAACTTGTCTCACCTGGAATAAGTGTTACATTTTGTAGTGCAGCTTTTGCTCGTGTGAGTTTATACAAAAAATCTGCCTTAGTATTATACATAGTTCCTATATTTATCCAACCGCTTTGTGGAGATCCAATAAAGCGAAGTACTAGGGAGTCAAGTTTACTAACATCATATTTTTTAACTTGCATTTGTGCTATAATTTGATTAATAGAACCTGCTTGAATATAGAGTACTTTCGGGGTTCTAATTGGCTTATTTAGGTAGTACATGAACGATAACATAATTATTAACATTATTTCTAAGACATATTTTGCAATTGTTAGCTTTTTCATCTTCATATTTGTAGCAATTTCCATTATTTTTATTATACTTCAAAACGGACTTTCTATAAGAGAGTTGAGTGTTTCAAATATTCATATAAAGCAATTATACATAAAATGGAATAAAAAAATAGATATTTCGCTTGAAGAGATTAAGATTCAAGAGAATAAGAGCTCAACTACATCAAAATTTGATACTTCCAAAATCAATCAATATTTCACTTTATTTTCAACAACAAAAGGATGGTTTAACTCCCTCATTATCAAAAAAATTATTTATAAAGATATCGTAGGTTCATTTAAATATAAAATTGGAGAGAGTGGATTTTTCATAGCACACTCTTCAAGTTTAGACATAAGGGCAACACTAGATTTGAGTCCACAAAGCATTCAGGTAACTCTTAATAGCTTCAAAGATGATAGACATGAAATCAATATAGATGGTTTTTTATACTTTAATACAAGAACTAATATGCTTTATACTAATCTACATGCTAAGCTCTCTGATGTTGCTAATTTTACTGTATATACAGCGACAAGCAAAGAAAAACTTTTTTATAGATTAAAAAGTAACAAAAAAATAACAGATTTAGAGTATCTTATAAATTTAGCAAATTTACCTAATGGTATCCACTATTGGGCATACGATGCTATTAGTATGTCCTATGCTACCCTCAAAAATATTACAGGTTATATAGAATATAATGATATTCAAAATGCCTATAAAAATATACATATACAAGCAACTCTTTATGATGCAAGTTATAGATATAATCCAAAACTTGATGCTATTCATGCTAAAGCAATTAAATTAGAGTTTAAGAATGGACTCTTTTATATACGACCAATGGATGCTTATACTGATGGTATCTATCTAGATAAGAGCTGGGTTCTTATTGACTTTACTGCTAAAAAAGAGATTTTACTCACACTTTCTTTGCTCTTAGATGCCCAACTAAATAAATCTGTACTAAAAATACTTGAAGCATACCAGATAAAACTTCCTTTTTTGCAGAAAAGTGGACATGTATGCACGGACTTAAAAATAGAAATAGGTTTAGAAACTATCTCAGTAAATGCCAAAGGCACATTCGTTACTAAAGAAGCAAACTTTAACTATCTTGGGCTCAATATAGATGTTAAAAATGCAAAGATAATATTAGATAATTATGATATTTCTATCAAAGATATGAATACAAGTTATCAGGATATTGTTCAAGCAATTGTTGATGTTAATTATAATGCAAAGAGAGAAGATGGGAAAATAGATATTAAACTTAATACCTTCAATCTACATGGTCTTACACTAGCTAAAGAGTCTCAATTACTTCCTATTACTTATAATATTTCTCCCAATAAGGACACTATAACTCTTACGAATTCTAAATGGCAATATAGAGGGCAAAGTATCTCTTTAGATAGTGTTATACTTCCTTTTAACTTACATACTTTAAATTTAAATATTCCTGCTACTTTAATTACTTTAGATGAAATCGGAAATGCTTTTATTTCAGGTAAAGTAAATATAAAGAGCTTTGTAACTGATCTTAATATTGATTTACTTAACTTTAACTATAATGGTTTTAATTTAGTACAATCAAATACCCCACTACATTTACATTATGATAAAAAATTAAAGATAAGATCATCTAAACCTATATATTTAGATGTAATTGGAACAAGATATGAATTCGATAAATTTTTACTTGAACTTAAAGATAATAAACTTTATCTTAAACATACACTTGTGCATATTGGTAAATATATTCAAATGAAAATTTATGCCAAACATAATATTAAAACAAACAAGGCCCATATCAGTATAAGTCACTTCATTTTAAAAGACCCAAACACAGAAAAAGTACTCTACAAAAAGAATAAAATACTTCTTTCTTCTAATATAATAGATAAAATGATTAAAATCTCTTCTCCTGAAATATCATCAACCTTTATCTTTCAAGATACAGGTTGGAGACTTAATGTAAACTCAATAAGTCGTATATCTAAAAACTCTAATTTACTAAAAGAATTTTATATAACGAATGGAGAATTCGTGCTCTATAAAAATAAAAATGACAAATACACACGATTTAAAGCGAAACTCAAATACCCTTATAAAATACTGCTAACAGATGGGAAACCAACAGATTTATACACCGTAAAAGGGAAAATTTATAAAGAGAAAGTCTATATTGACATTAATGATAAGCTTTTCTTTACTATAAAAGAGAATATGCAATTAAGAATGACTAATGCGAGTGTTAATATTATCGCTCTTCTTGATGCAGTTGAGAACTTTAGTGGAGAAAAAGACAGAAATAATACATCAATGAACATTACAGTTGAAGCAAAAAAATCTTCTCTTTATATTTCTAAAAACAGATCTATACTTTATGATATATTGAATGTTCAATATTACAATAATATACTTACTGGACAACTTCAATATGATCAAGGAAAAGCAGGATTAAAACTTGAAAATCAAACTTTTCATCTTTATGGAAAACAGTTTAATGATTATTTTATGAATAAACTTTTTTCCCTCTCAAAATTTCAGGGTGGATCATTAGATTTTTCTTTAGATGGAACAATTAGTGACTATGCAGGTGTAATATATGTACATAAAACTACCATGAAAGATTATGCAATTTTAAATAATATACTCGCCTTTATTAATACCATTCCTTCCCTTGCAACTTTTAGTCTTCCAGGATACAATAAAAGTGGGATTTTTGTAAAACAAGCATTTATTCACTTTAAATCAAAAAATAGTAAGCTTAATTTAGAAGACATTTATCTCGATTCAAAAGAAATCAAGGTTATCGGAAAAGGGACTGTAGATTTTTCAAATGACAATATGAATGTAACACTTAATCTTAAATCAGATCTAGGAAGTGACTTAGCAAAAGTACCTCTTCTTGGTTATGCTATTCTCGGACAAGATCCTATATCTACTACACTTAAACTAAGTGGAAAGATAGAGAATCCAAAAATACGATCTATGGTAGCTAAAGATATCATTGTTGCACCTCTTAACATCATAAAGAGAACGCTGACACTTCCTTATAAGTTAATTCATGATGTAATAAACAGCAAGAAAAAAAAGAAATAAAATATACTCTCTTTACTCGTTTCTTAAAACTGTTAATATATCGACTTCACTAGCTTTTTTCGCTGGATAATAAGAAGAACCTACTACGATAGCAAAGGCACCAGTTACAATAAGAGCAAAGTCAACTATACTTAAGTCTAAAGGTAGTGTAGAGGTTGGATAAACATCTTTTGGAAGAGAGATGATATCAAAAGTACCTAATATCCAAATACCACTAAGACCTAAGAAAATACCAGCAGCAATACCACTAATACCAATAATTATTCCAAGATATAGAAATACCTTTTTAATCTCTATATTTGTCGTCCCTAAAGAGAGTAATAAGGCTATCTCTGAGCGTCTATTCATTACCGTCATCAAGAGTGAAGAGATTATATTTATAGCGGCTATAAGAATAATGAGCATCAGTACTATGAAGAGTGACATCTTTTCCATCTCTAAGGCTGCAAAAAAATTAAGATTATCTTGCCACCATCCTTTTATACTTACACTGATAGGTAAATCTTTCTTTATTCTAAGAATATCTTTACGAGGTGTTTTAGAGTAAACATGTATACCATCATAAAGATTACTTGGCATATGCATAAGTACTTGCATGGCTTCTAAACTTGTATAGCTGTAAGCTTTATCATATGCCGAGAGTCCTGAATCAAAAATAGATTTTATTTTAAAGCGTTTTATTTTTGGTGTCATAGAAAAACCACCTGGTTCTACATTTGTAAAAATATACATCAGCTTATCGCCTTTAGAGAGAGAGAACTCTTGCTTTAAACTTTTTCCTATAATAACATCAAATTTTTTAAACTGAGTATTTTTTATTGCTTTTGCTAAAACATTATTTACCTTAGCTTCATCTTGAAAATTTACACCAAAAAGATAGCCACCTTCTAGCTGTGAACCACTGCGTATCATAACTGAAGATTGGACATAAGGGCTAAAAGCAAGTATTGGAAATTTTTTTTCTAAATCTATAAGTAGATTTCTATTCACTGCACCATAAAATTTAGGGATGATAGTTAATGGATAGTTCATGGTCGTGAGTTTATTTTTAAATTCTTTATCAAAACCATTCATAAGAGCCATTGCAATAAGAAGCACCATGACACCAAGGGTAATACCTAAAAATGCGAGAAGTGCTGATAGGAAGATAAAGGGCTGCTCTTTATCAAAACGCAAAAATCTTTTTACTAGATAAGATACTATAGATGTTTTCAAGAAGCAAAAACACCTTTTTTAGGACCACTTTTTCCACAACACTGCTTATACTTTTTACCACTACCACAAGGACAAGGGTCGTTACGTGCAATTTTTTTCTCTGAAAACTCTTCTAATACAGCATGACTAAGTTGTATCTGTGCCTCTTGTATTCTCTGCTCTTGTGCTAAATGCTCAGCGACTGCAGCAGCTTCTTCTTCAGCATTTTCCACTTTAAACTGAATAATTTGCAGAGTTCGTATTGTATTGAATTTAATCTCATCTATAAGCTCTGTAAAAAGATTGAAACTCTCTTTTTTATACTCGACTAAAGGATCTTTTTGGTTGTAAGCACGCAGGCGTATACCTGTTTTCATACTATCCATAGCATAAAGATGATCTCTCCATGCACTATCTAACTCTTTAAGATAGAACTCTTTTTCTATCTCTTGCTGCATACCATCTTCTAAGATACTCATCTTTTCATCGTAAGCACTTTTCACGAAATCAACAACTTTAACTAGAAGCTCTTCATACTCTAAGCCTTCAATTTCTACAATATTAAGCTCATAATTTATCTTTTCTAAAAGATGCTCTTGTAGTATTTCAAGATTAAAATCTTCTCTTGCACCACCATCAAAGATATCTGAAAGATCAAGTAAATGTACCATATATTCTTCTCTAATCTCATTTATCTTTGCATCGATAGCATACTCACTACTTAAGAGTTGGTTTCTAAACTTATAAACAATTTTGCGCTGTTCATTTGCTACATCATCGTATTCAACTACTTGTTTACGACCCTCATAGTGCATATTTTCAACTTTTTTCTGTGCTTTTTCTACAGCACGAGTCACCATTTTTGATTCTATATATTCTCCATCTTCAACACCTAAACGCTCCATGATTGACTTAATCTTATCAGAACCAAATATTCGTAAAAGGTTATCTTCTAGTGAAAGGTAAAACTGTGTTGTTCCCTCATCACCTTGACGACCAGAACGTCCGCGAAGTTGATTATCTATACGTCTATTTTCATGACGTTCAGTACCTAAGATATAAAGGCCACCTAATGCACGTACATCATCATTAACTTTGATGTCAACACCACGACCTGCCATATTTGTAGCGATAGTCACTGCACCTTTTGTACCAGCAGATTTAATAATTTCACCCTCTTGTGCATGATTCTTTGCATTTAGTACGGTATGCACTATTTTTTCTTTTTTAAGAACAGCATGCAAGAGCTCTGATTTTTCAATACTTGCAGTACCAATAAGTACCGGCTGACCTGTTTCACTTAGTTTTTTTATAGTTGCAATAACTGCTGCAAACTTTTCTTCTTCTGTTTTGTAAATAAGGTCGTTAAGGTCTTGTCTTGCAATTGGGATATTTGTTGGTATTGAGACAACATCAAGATTATAAATCTGAGCAAATTCAGTAGCTTCTGTCTCTGCTGTTCCTGTCATACCGGCTAATTTATTATACATTCTAAAGTAGTTTTGAAATGTAATATCTGCAAGAGTCTGTGTTTCTTCTTTTATCTCAACACCTTCTTTTGCTTCAAGTGCTTGATGTAGACCATCTGAGAAACGTCGCCCTTCACTAATACGGCCAGTAAACTCATCAACTATCATTACTTCACCATCATGGACAACATAATCTACATCAATTTCAAAAATATAGTTTGATTTCAGTGCTTGATCTAGTACATGAGAAAGAGAAGCATTTTCTAAACTAAAAAGATTTTCTACACCGAAAAGTTCTTCTGCTTTGCTATTACCATTTTCTGTCACTAATATTATTTTATCTTTTTCGTCTACAGTGAAATGCTCATCTCGAATAAGTGCTTTAGCAACCTTATCTGCACGAACATAATCTTGCATATTATTGTTAGTAGGACCAGAAATAATAAGTGGTGTTCTTGCCTCATCAATAAGAATAGAATCCACTTCATCAACAATCACAAAGTTATGATTGCGCTGTGCCATATTTTCTTTTGTATAACTCATGTTATCTCTTAGATAATCAAAACCAAATTCATTGTTTGTTCCATAAGTAATATCTGCATCATAGGCAGCTTTTTTCTCAGCTGGGTCATTCATAGTTTCTAAGACTGTTTTAACACTATAACCTAAAAAGTTGTACAACGGTGCCATCTCATTTGTATCACGAGAAGCAAGATAATCATTTACTGTAACTAAATGAACACCTTTTCCAGTCATTGCATTAAGAGTAATCGCAAGAGTTGCAACAAGAGTTTTACCCTCTCCTGTTTTCATCTCAGCAATACGCCCTTCATGAAGAGCCATACCACCAATAAGCTGTACATCAAAGTGACGCATACTTAAAATACGTTTACTTGCCTCTCTTGTAATAGCAAAAGAATCTACAAGTACATCATCAAGTGTTTTACTTTCATCCATTACTGTAGACTTCAATATTTCAAAAGCTGATTGAAGTTCTTCATCAGTCATTGGCTCATATTTTGCCTCTAAACTATTTATCTCTTTTACACGTCTGTTATATTTTTTTAATTCGCGATCATTTGATGTTCCAAAGACCTTTCCCATAAATGCTTGTAGCATTGGCACCCTTATATAAGTTACTATATAGTTTATTATATAGTAAACATGAAATTACACTAATTTTATCACGTCTTACCTAATAAGAAGTATAAATGGATAATTCGATATAATTTCTATTCAAAAAAAAGGATAAACTTGTACAAATTACTTTCATTGCTTTTCACTGTTTCACTTAGCTTCGCAGACATGGTCAATATCAACTCTTTTGAGGCTAATTTCACTCAAACTATAGTAAACGATAAAAATAGCACACTTACTTACAAAGGACATGTTTTGGCAACTAAACCACAACTTGCACTCTGGCAGTACTCAACACCCGTGGAAAAGAGTATTTACATAACACATACTCAAGCAGTCATCATAGAGCCAGAGATAGAGCAAGTCTATATACAAAATATTAAAAGTAGTTTTGATTTTTTCAATGTCATAAAACATGCTAAAAAAGTAAGTAATAACACATATATTGCAAAGTTTCAGGAAACAGAATATACCATTATAATAAAAAACAACAAACTTTTTTCCATCTCTTACCTTGATGAGCTAGAAAATAAAGTGCACATCTTGTTTACAAAACAAATACAAAATAAATATATAGATAAAAAAATATTTACTCCAGATATTCCTCTTGATTATGATATTATCAGAGGATAAGGGAAGGCTTTCCTAGATAGTAGCCTTGTGAATAATCTATTCCTAGTGATTTAACAATCTCATAAATTTCTTCACTTTCTACATGTTCAGCTATAGTTTTTATACCACTTTTTTTAGCAAAGTTCACTATACTTTGTACGATAAGTTGATGGTCACTATCACTGTTTAATTCTTTGATAAAGGTACCGTTTATTTTAATATACTCTGCTTTAAGCTCAAACATACGGCTATAAGCAGACTTATCTGTTCCAAAGTCATCGACTATCACATGAAAGCCTTTATTCTTTAATCCTAAGATCTGCTTATCCACTTGAAGTTTTTTATTTATAATAATATCTTCGACTATCTCTAAGTGAACACGAGAGGAAACAATATTATACTTCTCACATTTATACTCTAAAAACTGCAAAAGATAGTTTTCATGTAAATCATGCATACTAATATTTATTGAAAAGTTATAATCATTGTTTGTAAAAAGTTTGAATGTTTTATCAATGACAGTCTTTGTTATCTGAGTTATTAGACCAACTTGTTTTGCACTTTGAATAAATTTATCAGCATCAATAAGTTTATTGTCACTATCCATTAATCTACAGAGTACCTCATAATGTTTTGTTTTCGTATCATTATTTGAAACAATAGGTTGATAGTAGGTAAAAATCTTATCTTCATCAAAAGCTTTTTGCAGTATACCAACCCAGTAAAGAGATTCTCGTTGCTCTTTCATATACTCTGAATAGATATCGAATATCACTATTTGATTTCCACCAAAGAAACGTGCCTCTTTCGAAGCTGCTTTTGAGTTAATAAAAAGTTTATTACCAACTCCACTATCAATTCCTATAGAAAAAACTACATAATGAGCATGACCATCAAAGTCAACAGCAGACTCTTTAAAGAGTGACTGTATTTGACTTGAAAGAAGAGTAGCTTGGTCAACAACAGGATCATCTAGTAAGATAACATACTCATCAGCCGTGATATGATAGAGAGTAGCGTTTGTAGGTAAAAAGAGTTTTAACTTATTTGCTGTCCCTTTTAGAAGTTTATTTGCTTTACCCATGCCATATGTAGTGTTAACAAAGTCAAAATGATCAATATTGAGATAAATAATTGATTGTTCATTTTCACCGATAGCCTCTTGTAGAGCATATCTACTTGGAAGTTTTGTAAGTTCATAGATATACTTATTCACATGCACATTTTCTTTATAGATCTCAATTTGTTTATTGAGATTTTTTTCATTCATCATAAAACGCCCTATCCGTTTTCTTTCATACTGTAGATCGCTATTTAGTTTCTCTATCTCTGGAGCTAAGTACTTTCTCTCATTTGCTAATTTTTCGATTACTATTACAATAGCTTCTAAAAAATCTGATGTTTTAAAAGGCTTTATCTGTAGGGAAGAGATACCGAGTCTGTAGTAAGAAAGTATTTCATCTTTGGACTTTGAAGCTGTTGTTAGGATAATCTCTTGATATTTATTAAGGGTTCTAATATTTTTTACTAAATTTTCTGTGCTCATTATCTCTGAACTTGAATCTATAATAACCAAATCATAAGTATGTACTTTTATGTAGCCTAACCCTAAGGTAGCATCAACTGCATCATCCACACGAGCAAATACTTTTTTTAGTCCCGTTGTAATAGTTCTAAGAAAATCTTCATTTTCATCTATATAAAGTAATGACAAAGGTTTGCTCAGAGGAAGTAAATCTTTTAATTCAGCCACAATAACATCCTAGAAATATAAGTTTATATTATTGTATCACATTTTTATTAAGTGAATTTGAAAAAGGAGCTATTAAGGAGTAGGAAAAATAGATAACACACAAGTGTGTATTATCTAATATAAAATGATTAAACTGGTTTAACAATTACACCATATTTACTTTCAGCGGTATCACGTGCTTCTAAGTGGTAACCAGCTATTTCATTGAAGTTTAGATATTTATAAATATCTGCTTCTTTACCAGCTATCTTAGCAGGAACGATATCCATATACTCAGCTGGTGTTGGAATACGACCAAGTTTAGCACATACTGCAGCAAGCTCAGCAGAACCAAGATACACTTGAGTACCCTTACCTAAACGATTATCGAAGTTACGAGTTGATGTTGAGAATACTGTAGAACCTGCACGGGCAGATGCTTGGTTACCCATACATAAAGAACATCCAGGAACTTCTGTATGAGCTTCTATAGCTTTATACACATCATAGTAACCTTCGTTAATAAGTTGTTGCTCATCCATACGAGTTGGTGGAACAATCCAAAACTTTTCAACATTCACAGCAGACTCACCACGCATAACTTCACCAGCAGCTCTATAGTGACCGATATTTGTCATACAAGAACCTAAAAACACTTCATCAATTTTTGTTCCAGCAACTTCAGATAAAAGTTTTACATTATCTGGATCATTTGGACAAGCTAAAATTGGCTCAGTAATAGTGTTAAGGTCGATGTTAATTACCGCTGCATACTCTGCATCAGCATCTGGTTGCATAAGAGAAGGGTTTGCTAACCACTCTTTCATTTTTCCAACACGACGAGCTATAGTACGCTTATCTTCATAACCATCAGCAATCATAGACTCTAAAAGCACTACATTAGACTTGAGGTATTCTTCAATAGGAGCAGTATCTAGAAGAACAGTACATGCAGCAGCAGAACGCTCAGCAGCAGAGTCAGAAAGCTCAAATGCTTGCTCAGCTTTAAGATCAGGAAGACCTTCAATCTCTAAAACACGTCCAGCAAAGATGTTTTTCTTTCCAGCTTTAGGAACAGTTAATAGACCATCCTGAATAGCTTGATAAGGAATAGCATTTACTAGGTCACGAAGAGTAATGCCAGGTTGCATCTCACCAGAAAATCTTACAAGAACAGACTCAGGCATAGTAAGAGGCATAGAACCAGTTACCGCAGCAAATGCAACAACACCAGATCCACCAGGAAAAGAGATACCAAGTGGGAAACGTGTATGAGAATCCGCACCAGTTCCAACAGTATCAGGCAGAACCATTCTATTTAACCATGAGTGAATAACACCATCACCAGGGCGAAGAGCAACACCAGAGCGGTTAGAGATAAAGTCAGGAAGTGTGTGTTGCATAGTTACATCAGACGGTTTTGGATATGCCGCTGTATGACAAAAAGATTGCATAACTAAGTCAGCATTAAATCCAAGTGCTGCAAGTTCTTTAATCTCATCACGAGTCATAGGACCAGTTGTATCTTGAGAACCAACAGTACTCATTTCAGGCTCTACATACATACCAGGACGAACACCAGTAAGACCAGAAGCCTTACCTACCATCTTCTGTGCAAGTGTGAAACCTTTACCAGTATCAGCAGGTTGCTCAGCAGTTAAGAAAGTATCAGATGCACCCATACCTAAACATGCACGAGCCTTAGAAGTAAGACCACGACCAATGATAAGTGGAATACGACCACCAGCACGAACTTCATCAGTAATAGTGTTAGGGTTAAGTTTAAAAGTAGCTATACACTCACCATCTTTGTGAGCTTCACCCTTGTAAGGATAAATAGTTACAACATCACCAGTCTCCATTTTAGAAACATCAAGTTCTAAAGGAAGAGCACCAGAATCTTCACAAGTTGCAAAGAAGATAGGGGCGATAGTATTACCAAGAACAACACCACCAGTACGCTTGTTAGGGACACCGTCAATATCTACACCCATATGCCACTGAACAGAGTTTACACCAGACTTACGAGAAGAACCAGTACCAACAACATCTCCAACATAAGCAAGTGGATAACCTTTTTTCTTAAGTTCTGCAAGAGTTTCAAGTGGTTTTTCCATTCTATTTATAAGAAATGAATTTGCATGTAAAGGAATATCTGAACGAGTAAAAGCTTCAGAAGCTGGAGATAAATCATCAGTATTTGTCTCACCTGGAACTTTATATACAGTTACAGTAATTTCTTCAGCTAGAGCATCTTTAAACATAAACCACTCAGCATTTGCCCATGAAGTCATAACTTCAGTTGCCGCTTCATTTCCTGCTTTATGTAACTCTTCAACATCATTAAAGGCATCGTAAACAAGAAGTGTTTTACTAAGTGCAGCAACTGCCTCTTTTACAACAACTGTATCAGAAGATGAAAGTGCATCAATCATTGGCTTCACATTGTAACCACCAAGCATCATACCAAGCATCTCAATTGCTTTTGAAGGTGCAATAGCGGCAACAGTTACATTACCTGCTGCTACATCATTTAAAAATGCCGCTTTTACATAAGCTGAATCATCAACACCAGGTGCTACACGATTTCTAAGTAAGTTAAGTAACTCATCTGTACATTCTGCTTTGATAAGCTCTATTAACTCTGCTGTTTGCTCAGCTGAAAGTGGTAATGGTGGAACACCAAGTGTTTCACGTTCAGCAACATGTGCTTTATAATCTTCTAAAAATGCCATTGTCATTCCTGTAAATTTAATTTTGATGATTATATCTAAACAATAGGTTACTATCAGAAGAGTGCTACAAATAGAAACACCATTATTTGGTCTATCTGTTTTTATGTAGACAATAGTAACGTTTAGAGTTTTCTTATTTTTATTTCTTGAAGGATAATTGATTTATCCTGTCCAGAGTAGTTGCTTTGTAACCATAATAGATAAGAGTTAGGAAGTTCAGAATACTGTATACCTTTGTACTGGCCAAATCCTATTCTTGGTTTAGCTTTTATTACTATAGGATTGTTGCTACAATTAACTTCTAAAGGAAGGGAGTTTATTAGCTTTACAAATTCACCATATTCCATACGTTTTTGCACACTAAACTTATAAGTACTAAAATCAAAAATACCTTTACGTTTTTGCACAAAACTCTCTATCTCTTGAATCTGTTCTACACTAAGAGACTCAAGGTTTGGTATATGCACTTCAAAAGAGTTTTTTCTTGATGTGAAAACAAAGGATGCTTTAGCCATTACAATATCTCTCTAATACCCTTAGCATTCGGTGTAGAGAGTACACCTTCGTTTTCTAACTGTTCTATCACACGAGCGGAACGGTTATAACCTATTTGAAGTTTACGTTGCAAGTAGGAGATGGATGTTTTTCTATCTGTTAAGACAACATTTCTTGCTTCTTCGTAAAGTTCATCCAGCTCTTCATAAGACTCAGAACTTCCACCTGATGCACTGTTTTGTGTTTCTTCAATCAAGAAGCTTTTGTCATAGTTTGGCTCGCGTTGTGCTTTGATAAAATCTACTACCTTTTCTATCTCTTCTTCTGTTGCCCATGGAGCATGTAAACGCACAAGTCCAGTTGATCCTGGAGGAGTAAAGAGCATATCCCCTCGTCCCAAGAGCGACTCTGCACCCATCTGATCTAAGATGATTTTTGAGTCTATCTTCTGCCCTACTCTATAAGATATACGAGAAGGAAGATTTGCTTTAATAAGTCCTGTTACAACATCCACAGAAGGACGCTGTGTTGCTACTATGAGGTGAATACCACAAGCACGAGATTTTTGAGCAAGTCTAGCTATAGAGATTTCAACATCCTTACCACTTGTCATCATAAGGTCAGAAAGCTCATCTATAATTACTACTATGTAAGGAAAAAATTCTCCACCAGTTTTTTTAACTTTTTCATTATAATTTTCTATATTTTTTGTACGAGTTTCAGCCATCAGTTCATAACGGCGTTCCATCTCTGCTACCATGTTATTGAGAGCTGCTATAGCTTGTTTTGGTTTTGTTATAACCGGTGTTAGTAGGTGAGGAATGTCATTATAACTTGAAAACTCCAACATCTTAGGGTCTATCATAAGTAAACGCAACTGATCAGGAGAGTTTTTATAAAGAAGAGAGAGTATCATGCCGTTGATACCGACACTCTTACCACTACCCGTTGTTCCTGCGATAAGAAGGTGTGGCAGTTTTTTGAGGTCTGTCACAAAAGGCTTACCAACAATATCTTTTCCAAGTACCATAGTAAGAGGTGATGAAGAATCTTTAAAAAGTTTATCATCTAAAATCTCACGAAGATAGATAGTATCAAAGGTCTCATTTGGAATCTCTATCCCAACAACATCCTTACCCGGAATAGGTGCTTGAATACGAATTGTTTCCGCTGATAGTGCCATAGCAAGGTCATCTTGAAGACCAAGTATTTTACTTACTTTTACATTTGCAGCCGGCTTAAACTCAAACGTAGAAACGACTGGACCAGTGTAAGTACGTACAACATCACCATCTATCTTAAAGTGTGCAAGTTTTTCTATGAGATAACGAATTTTATCATCAAGTTCACTCTCATCTACACTCTTTGTTCTCTTCGGTGGCTTTTGTAAAAAGTCTACTGATGGAAGTTTAAAGTTTTTTGGTTTTTCTACTTTACCTGTGTCCATATCTGCAAGTAGTTTCGCATTTTCTTCGAGCTCTTCTACAACTATCGCATTTTTTTGCTCTTTTACGAGGTCTAAAATATTTGTAGTTGTTTTTTCTTTTGTAGCTTCTTCTTTACAAAGATATGTAGGTTCGTCTATTTCTACCTTTTCTACTACTGATTCTTCTTGTATTTCTGTTTCTACATTCTCTTCATAAATTTCTTCTTCATTAGTGGAAGTTATTTCTTCATGATCAAAAGTCTCATCTAAAGTAACTTCAATAATCTCTTCTATTTGAGCTTCTTGGTAGGTGATTTGCTGTTTTTTATTTGCAAGCATACTGTTTTTTTTCTGTGCTACATATCCTGAAAAAAGTGACAAAATTTCCGAAGCACTTTTATCTAAAATAATAACAATTGAGACAAGTGTAATAATTGTCCAAAATACCCATAAACCAAAAAAACCAATATAAGGTCTTAAAAAGTCTACAAAGTCAGCACCAAATTTTCCACGAAGATCATCTGTTATTAAAAGTCCTTGTGCTAATAAAAAAGAGAAGAAAATTAAAAAAGTAGCAATAGTCAGTTCTACTTTTTTAAAATCGAAGCTACCGTTTCTATATAAAAAATACAGAGGAAGTAAGAGAGCAAAAAGGTACACAAAGGAGATATATCCAAAATAAAGTTGATTAAATTCAGAAAAAACTGCACCATAGCTTCCCATAAGCTCACTATTGCTTAGAAGAGTAGAAAATCCAAGATAAACTAAAACACCAGTAGTTATAATAAAAAATGTATCTTTCAAATCAATGTATCCATAATAATAAAATTTACAAGAAGTATAGCCAAAAATGTTCCAGAAAGAATTTTTTTGGCAATTTGCAATATTTTTTAGGTATTAAAGGTAATTTACCAAACTTAATTTAGAAACCTTTCCTACAGTTGAGAGTAATGCTTGGTAGTTGAGTGTTAACTGTGAAAGTTTTATAGATGCTTCAGCTAAATCTGTATCTATTACTGAAGATCTAAGACTCATCGTACTTATTTCTAATGTTGATGTTCGGTCTAGCGCAGTAGAAAGTGTATTTGATTGTGCACCTGCCACAGACTGTGTTTTAAATACATGGTCTTGTAAATCATCCATCATTGCAATTGCATTTTGTATACCTACAAAGCGATTTGCTGGATCAGTACTCGTTGCATCTGGAGTATTATGATAACTTTCTACCGCTTGAATTATTTCATTAATTGTTTTGAAAAAATCAGTCTTTGGATCATGTATTGTGAGTGTATTATTTGCATTAAAAGAGACAAAAGAGGCATCCTTATCAAATTGATTCGTATTTGTATCATAAAGAGCAATAGAAGCCTTTGTAATAGGTTGTGTTAAATCTTTAAACTCAATTTTTCCATCATATGTTAGTTTTGTTGTACCTAAAATTGTTGCATTTGCAACAGCTTTTTGGTAACTGTCTGCATCATCTGCAGTTGGAACTGTTCCTGTAGCTACAAGATTTGTCACATCCATTAGTTGTTGATAGGTCATTTTATCAGGATCGACCTGTGTCCCATCAACATTATAAACATGATAAGTACTAGTAGTATTAGTAATGTTGTCTTTTAGAGTAAATTGAACACCTCCATTATTTGTACCATCTATTGCATTAAAGCTTATTTTCTCATTATAATCTTTAGCACCAATATTAGAGCCTGAAAGAGTCAATTCTTCACCTGCTATAGTATATGTTTTAGGTGTTGTTGAAGGTGATGTCTCAGTCTGCGTATCTGCTACTTCACAGAGCAAAGTATTAGGCTTTGCAAAAGCATTATACTCACCATTTTTAATAGTATTTATGACTTGACCATTTACTGATGCATAATGTGAACGTTTCATTACTTGCGGAATACTCGATGTTAAAGAGGCACCATTTTTTGTAAAATCTGCTCTATCGTATACAATCCCTTTTATCTTTGTAGGAGCACCGGGTGCCGAATCAAGACCTGATTTCATAAACTCTTGCACAAATAGATTTCCACTTGGTGGGTATGTTGATTCTCCGTTAGTATTTAAATCATCTATATTTGTTACATTTGCAGCGCTCCCACCACTATAATCAACTGCAGCTACCATATGAAAGTCTAACTTACTAGAACCATTCAGTTTATCAGCAATTACAATTTCTCCACTATTATTTAAGGACACATTTACTGTTCCAAGAGCATACTTTTTCTCAATTTCATCAAGTAAATCTTGTATAGTAGCATTACTGTTAAGTGAAAATTTTTCTTTTATTGCTGTGCCATCATGCTTTGTTCCACGAATATAAAAGTAATTTTTATTGATTGTGGAAGAGTTATTATCTTTATCACCCATAAGGTCACCAAGTGAACTTGAACTTGATAGTGCATTACCAGATACAAGTCCATTATGAGTAATATTTGTTGTGACTTCTCTTTTTATTTCACTCTCTTCTCCAAGAAAAAGCTCTCCCCCCGTAATATTATACTTTTGCTGATTATTAGAACCCACAAAAGCCTTCATGCCTACATCATTGCCTTTGTATGTACCATCTTCTGCTATAGGTTTTACATTAACGGCAGAACCAGAAAAAAGATACTGACCATTTATGGAAGTATTTGACAAACTTTTTAGATTTGATTCTATTCCCCGAAGCTCTTTTATTATTGCATCACGTGATGCATTATCATTTGTATCATTAGATGATTGAATCAGAAGTGTGTGCATTCTATTCATACTATCTGTAAACTCATTCATAGCAACATCTGTTTGGTTAGAGACTTTATAGCCACTCTCTATACTTTTTTTTGTCTGTCCAATTGTTACCATTTCATTATCAAGACGCATTGTTTCAGTAAAAATACGAACATTATCACTAGCATATTGTATTTTTAGTCCAGAAGCTATTTGTTTATTTACATCAAAAAGTTCTTTATTTAATCTTGAATTATTATTATCAAAAATATTGTTATAATACATATTCTGTGTAACTCGCATAATAAACCTCCGTATAGATTTTTTATTATATTATCATTTTATTCCTAAATTAGTAGCAATAAAAGTTCCATACACACATATCGGCATAAAGTTATTTACTTTTAAGTAAGATATGACTATCATTCCAATAGTTCAATATCTGCCAGAGTGATGGAATGGTATACATAGCGGATTCAAAATCCGCCGCCTTCGGGCTTGTGGGTTCAAATCCCATCTCTGGTACCATATTAATAAAAAGAACCTGATTAAACAAGTCTTTTATGAAACTTTTTTTATTCCTATTTTCACTCATCATCTCCCATGCTTTTGCTAGTACTAACCTCCAAAGTAACTATTTTATATCACATAATTATGTCACTCTTGCAGATATAGTCACAAATCCAAAAAAGAATGTCGAACTCTTTAAGATAGATCCATCAAGACATACAAAGAGAGTGAAGAGTAAAGAGCTTTTACAAATATTACGAAATAATGGATACACCAAATATAGCTCAAAACATAACTATGTACAGTTCACACAAAAGAGTCCTATAAACACAGCAAAAATTGCCTTTACAGTCAAAGAATTTTTTCTTCATCATTATCAAAATATCAAATTTACAGCTATAAACATCCATCCCCGTACATATCTCTTAGAACTTCCCAAGCACTACAAAGTACAACTTCCTAAAAAAGCTTATCTTAAAAATAGAGGTACCCTTTCCATAAAAACAGAAGATAATAAAAAGATATTTTTCAACTTCTCAATAAAAGCAACTCTCCCTGTTGTCATAGCAAAAGAGCAACTCAAACGCGGGGATGAACTCTCGCATTTAAATTGTAAAAAAAAGAGTATAATGCTGGATAAATTTCGTGCTATGCCACTGCAAGTAGTACCATCTAAAACCTATGAAGCTAAACGCAGGATAAAAAAAGATGCTGTTGTCACTGCTTATGACATACTTGGACTAGAGTTGGTTAAACGCGGTGAGAACATAGATGTAAGCACTCAAGATGGCACTATATCTATCTCGTTTGCGGCAAAAGCAGACCAAAATGGTAGACTAGGCGATACTATACGAGTGATAAATATGCACGGAAAAAGAATAAAAGCCGTAGTAGTCGGTAAAAACAGAGCGGAGATACGATAAGTGAAAATAGTAGTAGCTACAAGTGGTGCAAGTGGAGTGAATCTAGGGCTGAAGACCTTAGAACTTCTCCCAGAGAAAATAGAAAAACACTTCATTATGTCCGATAATTCGCAGACTGTACTTTCTAAAGAGATGAGTGATGTCACACTTCATGACAACTCAAACATCGGAGCGAGCATTGCATCTGGCTCTTTTGGCATCGATGCGATGATCATAGCACCCTGCTCTATGAATACACTTGCCAAAATCGCCTGTGGTATTTCTGACAACCTTATTACTCGAGCAGCTGCTGTGATGATAAAAGAGCAAAAGAAGCTTATCTTGGCTCCTCGTGAGATGCCTTTTTCTGCTATCGCCTTAGAGAACATGCAGAAGTTAGCAGCTCTTGGCATCATCATTGCCCCTCCAGTGATGGCATACTACTCAGAGCAACAGACACTCGGTGAGATGGAAAACTTCATCATAGGCAAGTGGTTTGACCTGCTTGGCATAGAAAATAATTTATATAAGAGATGGAAATAGATTTGAACTCAAAAAAAATCGCACTTTATCCTGGGACTTTTGACCCAATAACGAACGGACACTATGACATCATAGAGCGTGCTTCAAAGCTTTTTGATGAAGTTATCGTAGCGGTTGCTGACTCTGTAGATAAGAAGCCCATGTTTAGACTCCCACAACGCATAGAGATGGCAGAAGCGGCTATTAGTGAGCTTGGTAATGTCCGAGTAGTTGGCTTTGATAATCTAACTATAGACCTTGCTCGTGAACACAATGCCGGTGTACTTATTCGTGGACTTCGTGCTGTAAGTGACTTCGAGTATGAGCTCCAACTTGGGTATCTTAACAACTCCCTTGATGCAACCGTAGAGACAGTCTACCTTATGCCAACACTTCAAAATGCTTTTATAAGTTCTTCCATAGTCCGTAATCTTCTTAAGTTTAACGGGAAGACAAGGC
>WFNM01000075.1 GCA_015488615.1 Sulfurimonas sp. | reverse complement strand
GCTGCTTACAAACATGTGCCTTTAGTCGAAGCAAATATACATGAGGGAATACTCAACAATGTAATAGGTACGAAGACTGTGATAGATACCGCAATAGAGCACAATGTAGAAAAATTTGTTATGATCTCAACAGACAAAGCAGTACGCCCTACAAATGTCATGGGAACTACAAAGCGCATCTGTGAGCTTTATGCTCAGAACTCAAATGGAAGAGGCACAGACATAGTAGCTGTTCGTTTTGGAAATGTTCTTGGTTCTAGTGGAAGTGTTATACCTAAGTTCAAAAAGCAGATAGCAGAGAGTAAAAATATCACTGTGACACATCCGGACATCACAAGGTACTTTATGCTGATACCTGAGGCTTGTGAGCTTGTTCTTCAAGCGGGTGCCATTGGGACTGGTGGAGAGATATTTATCCTCGATATGGGTGAACCTATAAAAATAGTAGACCTAGCACAAAAGATGATAGATCTAAGTGGTAACACAGAAGTTCAGATTGAGTTTAGTGGTCTTAGACCTGGAGAAAAACTCTATGAAGAACTACTTATAGATGATACGGACTGTACTACAGACTATGACTCCATAACAGTTGCCAAACCAACACCATATGATCTCGACAAACTCACTCAAGATATAGAAGAGTTACTAAGCTGTGAAGATAAACTCAAAAAATTAAAAGAGATAGTCCCGGAGTTTAACCATCAGTTGAATTAGTAGTAGAGCTATTTAATGTTATGATAAGTATATATTTAATAATATATGTACATACATAAAGGAATGAAAATGTTAGAACTAGGAATCTCACAAGCCCAAACTCAATTTACTCGACTCTTAAATCAAACAGTTGTGATAGTAGATAAAAAGGCACATCGCAAAAAAGCGGTTATACTCCCCTATAATGAATATATGAGCTTAATTGCTAGAGCACTCAAAAAAGATGAAGTACTGGATGAAGGTGTTTTTTCGCAATTTGTTGGTGTCTTAGATAGTGATTTTACAACAGATGATATAAAGTATAATGAGATAGTAAATTAAATGAAGATATTTGTAGACACGAATATCTTTCTAGATTTAATACTCAAACGAGAACACTATAAAGAAGCTCTTTTAATATTAAATGCAATTGAAAAAAAACATTTTGAAGCTTTTATTTTAGATATTACTATTTTAAATATAGATTATATCGCGAAAAAGCAAACTAAGGATATAAGAGACTTTTTAAGGGCTATCAATACGTTGTTTAATATTATTGGTGGGTCAAACTTAAGTGTACGAAAGGCTTTAGATCTCGATAATATGGATTTGGAAGATAATTTACAGTATATAAGTGCAAAAGAGTCAAAATGTAAACTCATTATTACTAACGACAGAAAATTTATCTCAAAAGATATAAAACTATTTTCAAGTGAAGAATTTTGTACGGAGTATAGATTATGAAATTTTTGACAGTTCTGCTTTTTGCATCACTCCTTTTCGCAGCTGTAGACATAAACAATGCAAGTAAAATAGAGCTAATGAGTCTCAAAGGCATAGGGACTAAGAAAGCTGATACTATCATCTCTTATCGTAAAAATCACTGCTTTAAAGATGCTCAGAGTTTAACTGAAGTAAAAGGGATAGGTGTTAAAACTGTTGCAAAAAATAGAGCTGAGATCAAAGTTGGTGCTTGTAGGAAGTGATTGTAATGTTTAGTACCGACTAAAGTCAGTGTTACGGTAACACCGGTTTTAACCGGTCTTTGTCTTTTAAACTGTTTAGTACCGACTGAAGTCGGTGTTACGGTAACACCGGTTTTAACCGGTCTTTGTCTTTTAAACTGTTTAGTACCGACTGAAGTCGGTGTTACTTTAGTATCTTATTGACACTCTCCTCACTCTTCATCTGTACCCGAAACTCCACTCGTCTTGCCTTGTCTCCTTCTCCGAGCTTAGAAAACGCCATGCCATTGGCTCGGAAGTGTTTTTCCAGCCATACTCGCTGTTTTTGAACGACTGCATCATCGAGGCTATAGCAGTAAGAAAGGACACTGTAGGCTCTCTCTTGTGAGAGCTTCATATTTTTGAGGTAGATCTCTTTTTTGGAAGTAGAGTGTTTCCAAGTGTTTGAGGTATACCCTTCTACTCTTAGCTCGTCTATCTCATTTTTATACTTATCAGAGCTTACTATCTTCAAGTATCTTACAAAAAACTCATCGAGGATAGTTTTAAACTTGCTATTTATCTCACTTTTAGAGACTGCGAAAAGTACTTCGGGTGATGCAAAAACGATGGCATTGTCCGTGGTAATGGATGCATCCCAGCTTTTGAGATCATCTTCAAACTCTGTAAAAAGTGCCTCATTGAGATCTGCTTTAGTATCTCTATACTCTATTGCTATATCTTTTATCTCCTGCTTTTCAGCCTCAACTTTGACCATAAAACTAATGGCAATGAAGAGAAATATCAGCATCAATCCCGACATCATATCGGAGATGCTCATCCATTCGTTACTTGATTGCTTACTCATTTTTAAATTTTTCTATGAGTGAGAGTATGGTTGAGAGACTCATTCCAACTATAGAAGTAAAAAAGGCGGTTTTAAGTCCTACTAAGATGTCGTTAACACTATTTGTAATGTCATTAGGGTCAAAGGCTTGAAGACCTATAAATATCCCTACAAAAGTACCAAGTACACCCATACTCACTATCTGACTTTTGAGATCTTTTTTTGTTTTGAGTTCTAAAAAGGTGAGGATAAACATGAGTACTACGAAGGTAATGTTAACTGGGTCGATAAG
Organism: Sulfurimonas sp.; assembly: GCA_015488615.1. Taxonomy (GTDB): domain Bacteria; phylum Campylobacterota; class Campylobacteria; order Campylobacterales; family Sulfurimonadaceae; genus Sulfurimonas. The sequence goes on along the minus strand of WFNM01000075.1, from coordinate 2,001 downwards.
AACATTTTTTAATGATGAGAGGCTTGACTCTGTTGTTTTTTTAGCTTTTGTACAGATACCTAATCTGAGTGTAGCTCTATTAGTAGAGATGATTTTTTTACTAATACCATCAACACGGGTAAGTTCATCCACACTTTTGAAGCAGCCATTGACTTGTCTATATGAGATTATTTTTTGTGCTTTAGCTTTGCCTATACCATTGAGCTCTAGGAGCTGTGAGGATGTGGCACTGTTAATCTCTACTAGTGCGAAGAGGTGTGTAGCTAGTAAGAAAAAAAGTAATGTAGATTTTAAAATAATTTGTTCCTTTTGAACTTACTATACCGACTGAAGTCGGTGTTACAGTCGCCGTAACATCGGCTTTAATCGGTATTACAGTCATCGTAACACCGGTTTTAACCGGTATCTTCTACTACCTAAAACGCTTAAAAACTTTTTGAAAGTCTAAGCTGACACTACAAGTAGTCTCTTCAAAGTGATAAGTCTCAAGAGAAAAATCCCCCTGCTTATCATACTTCTTTTCATCAAGTTTAAAAACTTTTGCGATGAGTTCTTCTGGATAGATGATGATATAGTATTTTACTTTTTCTCTTTCATAAATATCAAATTTATAATTTTCATCTCTGTGAGCCGTAGAGGGAGAGATGATTTCGACTACTATTTCAGGTGCTTTTGTGAGGTGCATCTCATTTGTCTCTGCACATGTAAGAGCGATATCTGGTCGTAGAACTGTATCTTCGTTCACTTTATAATCAACTTCTCCAAGTACCTCACAAAGCTCACAATCATCAAGTTGGTTTCCAATCTCTTTAATAATTTGACTTGCTAAACTTTGATGTTTTCTCATAGGTGCAGGACTCATAGCAATGGCAATGCCATCCATAAGTTCCCAATCACCTTCCCAAAGTTTATAATCAGTATAAGTATAGTGAACATCTTCTAGTCGTAAAACACCCATATTCTCTCCTATTAAACTTTTCGTTAGCGACTGAAGTCGCTGTAACACCGGTTTTAACCGGTCTTTGTCTTTTAATCTCTTTAGACCGACTGAAGTCGGTGTTACGCTGTTCAGACCGACTGAAGTTAGTGTTACTTCGTAGACTTCTCATAAAAGTAATTTGTAGCCTCTACAAAACCATCAACACTTCCACAGTCAAAACGCGTACCATTGAACTTATAAGCGATGACCTTACCTATCTTTGCCATCTCTAAAAGTGCATCTGTTATCTGAATCTCTCCACCCTTCCCAGGTTTTGTTTTTCTAAGAACATCAAAGATATCTGGAGTTAAGATGTAGCGACCGATGATAGCGAGGTTTGAGGGAGCATCTTCCGGCTCTGGTTTCTCAACCATATCATTAACGCGGACAAGAGCCTCTGTATCGTACTGAGCATCGTTTATGACATCTCCAGCAATTACACCATACTTGTTACTATCCTCAGCAGGTATCTCCTCTACAGCAACAACACAGCACTTATACTTCTCATAAAGTTTTGTCATTTGTTTAAGAACACCGTCATTTTCACTATCACAAAGGTCATCTGCCAGAACAACACCAAAAGGTTCCTTCCCTATGAGTGTCTCTCCTGTAAGGATAGCATGACCAAGACCTTTCATTTCTACCTGGCGAGTGTATGAAAAAGTACAAGAGCTAATAACACTACGGATCTCTTTAAGGTAGTTCTCTTTTGCCGTTCCTTTTATCTGGTGTTCAAGTTCATAAGAGACATCGAAGTGATCCTCTATAGAGCGTTTACCACGGCCTGTAACTATCGCCATAGTTTCTAACCCGGCTTCTATTGCCTCTTCAACACCATACTGAAGAAGTGGTTTTGTGAGAACTGGAAGCATCTCTTTAGGGATTGCTTTTGTTGCGGGGAGGAAACGTGTTCCGTAACCTGCTGCAGGGAATAGACATTTTTTGATTTTGCTCATTTTTAGACCTTTTTTGTTGTTGTGTACCGACTGAAGTCGGTGTTACAGTCGCCGTAACACCGGTTT
>WFNM01000074.1 GCA_015488615.1 Sulfurimonas sp. | reverse complement strand
CCAATATCTAAAACACCGGCTATGTACTTCGCAACAGCGATATTATCTCCCGTAATCATTTTCATGGAGACACCCTTACTCATCGCCTCTTCGATAGCCTCTTTTGAGTCATCACGAGGAGGATCAAAGAGAGGAATGAGCCCTACGAAAGTGTACTCTTGTGCGCTCTCATCTCTAAACGCCACACCTAATGTTCTAAAGCCTTGTGAGGCATAAAAGTTTATTTTCTCATGAATCAGCTCTCTTATTTTTGTATCGACATCACTTAGTGCTACTATGATTTGTGGTGCACCTTTTGTGACAACTATATTTTTATTTTCTATCTCATGTAGGGCTTCTGTCCTTTTACTGATAGGATCAAAAGGAGTAAACAATAGCATACTCGCCTGCTCAAATCTTTCTTGAAGGTTTTGAGCTTTGAGATGTTCAAATATAGGCTTTTCAATAGGATCTTCATTCTCCTGTTTACTAGCAAGTGCACCATAGTAGTACAAATCATCAGCACTAAAAGCATCTAAGGTAAAAGGAGTACTCAGACTCATTACATTTTTTGTAAGTGTTCCCGTTTTATCAGAACATAAGATATCCATACCTGCAAGCTCTTCTATGGCGGAGAGTCTACTCACTATTGCCTCTTTCTTTGCCAGTACTCTCGCCCCGATTGCCATTGTTACTGTAAGCACAGCTGGCATGGCAACAGGAATAGCAGATATGGTAAGCACTAAAGAGAAAATAAGTAACTCAGGTATAGACTCCCCATGGTAGTACCCAACAGAGAGAATAATAGAAATCATAACTAAGGTAATAAGAATTAAGAAGTTACCAACCTGCATCACCATCTTTTGAAAGTGGCTACTCTCCTCTTTTTCTGCCTTAGCTACAAGGTTAACCGTTTTTCCAAAGTAGGTATTTTTCCCTATCGCAATCACTTTTGCTATCATTTCACCCTGTTTAATGATGGCATTTGCATAGAGGGAATCTCCCTCCTTTTTAGTAACGGGTAGTGATTCTCCTGTAAGTGCAGCTTGATCGACAAGCAAAAAGCCCTCACCTTTTTCTAAAGTGATATCAGCAGGAACAACATCCCCTATCTTTATCTTTATGATGTCATCAGGTACTAAAAATTTTGCTTCTATTTTGCTCCACTCTCCATCACGAAAGACAAGTGAAAAATGCGCAAGCTTTTTTTTGAGCACTGCTATAGCACTCATAGCCTTCGCCTCTTGATAGAAGTCCACAAAGGCATTGACCAAAAGAAGAGTAGTAATGATGTAAAAGTCATCCATACGATGTGCATAAAAAGAGAGAATAGCAGCAACTTCAATCATCCATGGAATAGGTCCCCAAAAACGTTGTAACAATCTCAGTAGTGAACTTTTCTCTTGTGTTTGGAGTTCATTATATCCATACTTCTCTGCTCTATTTTGCACCTCTTGTACGCTAAGACCCTGTAAATTCTCTTGCATCGTTTACTCCTAGACTTCTTCTAAAACTATTTTACTCCAAATTTTATTAAAGAACTAAGATTATTTAACAATAAAAGTGCTAAAATACAAAAAACAAGGAGAGTAAAATGAGTTCACATAAACATCATGAACATTTAACAAAAATAAAAAATGCTGTTCACAAAACAGATAAGTTAAATGCAAGTCAAAAAAGCTCCAGTATCAAAACTATAGAAGAGTGGTATAAAGAAGACAGAGCAATAGGAACACTTGAAAATGAGCTTTTAAAAATCAGTATTTTTTTTGAAGAAGTTTTCTCAGAATTAGGTATAAAATAAGGAGTTAGAAATGGATGCAGTACAAAAAGAGTTACAAAACCGTAAAGAAGAGATAGAAAAAGAGTTAGAGTTACTTTTCAAAGCAAACCTCAAAATCGTAGACTGGGATGTTCCAGAACCAGATGATGAAGAGGCAGCACTTATTTTGTGGAATATCTTAAACGATAAACTCCAAGAGATGAAAACGAAGTTTGTAAAATAAGTAAGAGAAACCTCTTACTTATAACTATTTTGTCTCTACTAAACGAGACTGATATGCTTTAGGGTGTTTACATACTGGACATTTTTCTGGAGCTTTTTTTCCATAATGTACATGACCACACACCTCACAGATCCAAGCTTCTTCCTCTTCACTTTCAAATTCATGGTCAGCATTTAATCTATCGAGAAGTTTTTGATACATTTTTTCATGTTCTATCTCAACTTTTCCAATAGCAGTAAAAAGTCTCGCTGCCTCTTTTTCACCCTCTTCTTTAGCCACACTAGCAAAATCTGGATACATTGAAGAGTTTTCATAATGCTCACCATTCACAGCATCTTGAAGATTCTCTAAAGTAGAACCAAAGTTATTTTCTCTCTCAAATTTTATTCTGTTATGTAAAGCAATCTCAAGTTTTGCATGCTCTTTTTCATTGTTCGCTGCTCTTTGAAAATGTGCTGCTATATCTCTATAACCCTCTTTTTGAGCTACTTTTGCATAATACTCATATCTATTTCTCGCTTGAGATTCACCTGCAAATGCTTTCATAAGGTTGACAAGAGTTAAAGATGGAGTAGACATTTCCATAGCTTCACCACAACAGTGTAACTCACCGCCACCTACATTTTGCACCTCAACTACATTACCACATTTATTACATCTATACGACTGATACTGTTTCATTAGAACTCCCTTTAATTAGTTACTTACATTATGCCTATATTTCAGTTAATTTAGTAAATTTTTTTTCTACTTATTTTGAATAAAGCATAATAAAAGGCATTATTTCAGAAAAAACAACTGCTCTCTTGTTCTCATCGCTATGAAGGATAAGATCTAGCATCTGAGCTAT
>WFNM01000073.1 GCA_015488615.1 Sulfurimonas sp. | reverse complement strand
ACTATACTCTCTTTGTTTTGCATTGGCGTTTGCATTTTGGACTCTGTAGATTTATCAGCTAAGAGCATACTGCCCATACCTATGCCTAAGACAGTAAGTCCTAGTATGATAAGTTTTGTAATATTTGCTTTCATAATTTGTTCCTCATGTTTATATCTTATAAGTGTAGAATCCTAACATAAACAAGATATAAACAATTGAAAAATAGTTACTTAGTTCTAGTGATAGTTACAGCTACTGCTGGATTGTTAAACTTTTCCATGGCAGTGAGTGCTGAAGTAGCAAGTCCATCATCTTTAGTGATAACACCTGCATGAACAGTTACTCTATCAGAGTCATCACGAGTTGCGTTAAAACCTTCTACACCAAACGCAGCTACTGTTGTGTTTGTCTCAGAGTTTGCTTCAGTTCCTGCATCATATACATTTAAGTACACAACACTACTTGCACCTACAGCTAAGTCAGAGATATCGTAAGCATTTATCCCTGCAAAAGCATCATTTGTTTTGACAAGCATCGTTGCTAAACTCAGACTCTTTTTTGAAGTCTCTATAGTAAGTGTTTCGCTCGCGCCAGGAGCTAAAAGCCCTGCTCCACTTACACCAGAAGAGTCTAAGAGTTCGGAGTTATCCCCACCCTCAGCTAACTTCTCTAAACCAAGAGAGGCACTCTCACCCACACTAAAAACTGAGGAAGTACTTACAAGTACTGGGGACATAGGCTGCCCCGCTGTTAAGTTTGTTACTTTTACACTGTATGTTGGTGTAACCGCGGGAGATGTAACATCATTTGAGTCATCAGACCCACAGCCACTAAACGCCACTACTGCACCTAAAAGAAATGCTGAGGCTATATTTGATATTTTCATCATGTACCCCTTACTTCACAGTGATGATAACAGAAGCAACAGGATTTAAAAATCTTTGAGTACTTGCATCTATGTCACTTTTACCACCAGTAGTATCGCTGTCTCCTATATTTCCTCTATGGATATGTACAAAACCTTCACTTGCAGTTGCAAGACCAGTTCCTCCAGTTCCATTTGCAAGTGCAGGAATATCTGCAGTTTTTTCTGTATTTGCTTCAGTTCCAGCATCATGAGCATTTAACTCATACTTATATGTTCCCGGAGTTGTTGGGATTTTTACACCGTTCATCGCTACAAAACCATCGTTTGTTGGAAGCATCATTGCCACTACTGAGAGGTAGTCATTGCCCGTTGCTGTACTTAAAGAAGTAGTTGTGCTTGCTCCTGGAGCTAAAAGTCCACCTGCTGGATTTTCTTGTGAATTTGCTCCTGCAGTAGTTAAGTCACTCACTAAACCAGAGATATCTCCACCCTCAGCCATAGCTTGTAAGTTTGCAGATGCAGCTGATCCTACCATAAAAATTTTGGCACCTTTATTATGTGCAGAGACTAAAAGAGGTGTAAAGTTGATACCATTTGTAAGATTAGTTATCTTGACATCTATCTCTAATGCCATAAGTGATGAGCTCATTATAAGAGCTGAAGTGAGTGCTAGTTTTGTTAGTATTGATTTCATAAAATCATCCTTCGTTTTTTTGATAAAGGGAGTTTAAGATTCGGACATAAATAAATTATAAACAATTTGAAATACTCTAATTTTCTTTAAAAATAAGATATAATCCCCCTTATGATAAAACTTAATGAAAATAATATAGGTAAATTCAACCTCGTCTCCACATTAACAATCCTCATATTTTTTGCTACTATATTTACTGCTTTTAGTGTCTACTCGAGAGTGAACGATTTTGAGACACTCAAAACAAACGTAAAAAAAGTCTTTATTGAAAATAGAAAAAAAGATATTAAACATACTGTACAAAACATTAATAGACTTATTAGTAATCAAAATGAAAAATCTCTTGCAACACTTAAAACAACTATCAAAAATAGAGTCTATAATGCTTATGAGATTTCTCAAAAAGTTTACGATCAGTATAAGGGAAGAAAAACAAAAAAAGAGATTATCGAGATTATAAAAGAGATACTTCGACCTATTCGTTATGATAATGGTACAGGATATATTTTTATGGCCTCTTTGAAGGGAGTAGATATACTTTTTCCTGTTCTGCCTCAAATCGAAGGCAAAGATATTTACAAGCTTCAAGATTTAAAAGGTACCTATGTTGTTCAAGAAGAGATAACAATAGTAAAAAAATCTCAAGAGGGCTACATAAAAGATTACTGGAGCAAGCCAGATGTTTTAGATAAAACAATGATTTATCCAAAACTAACTTTTGTGAAAATTTTCAAACCTCTCGATCTTTATATGGGGTCGGGAATGTACATAGATGATGCAAAAAAGAAGAATAAAAAGTACATTACAGATCTCATTTTACAGCTTAATGAGCAAAATCCGAACAACTACCTATTTCTCGCTAAATTATCTAATTCCAACACACACAAGGATGCTGTAAAAATTATTATTCATCCGCGTATGGAAACTGGTTATATTATGGATAATGTACTGAGTAAAAAGATTAATCTGCTATTAAATAACTCAAAAAACTATCTCACTTACAAGTTTTCTCATCCTGATGGGACAAAGGATATGTCCAAAACATCCTATTTTTTGTTAAATAAAGAGTGGGGTTGGATTATAGGGACAGGCTTTTATGCATCTGACATCGATAAAGACATACAAATCTGGGAGGATAAACTCAGCCTAATACTCAAAGAAGATATTGCAACATATATCATTATTCTTATACTTTTTAGCATACTCCTCTTTTTTATTTTACTCACTATAAATAAGTTTACTCAGAAGACTATTCAAGACTACAAAAGTAGAGTTCACGAAAAAGAGAGAGCCTTTGAAGAACTCAATGAAAAACTTGAGGAACAGGTCAAAGAGAGAACACTACAGCTTCAAGACTCTTCTGATAACTTCAAAGCACTTTTTGATAATACCATTGAAGCTATAGGACTCTTTGATGATGGAATCTGCATCGATATAAATAATGCTGGTTTTCAACTTTTTAGATTTAATAGCAAAGAAGAAGCCATAGGTGTTCATCTTCTTGATTATATAGACCCTAGATATCATGAAGAACTAGAAAGAAATATAGTCACTCTTAACACTGAGCCCTTTGAAGTAAAAGCATTTAAGGCTGATGGAGAGATATTTGATGTGATGATTAGAGGCTATAGCAAGTTTATCGATGGTAATTTAATTCGCATTGTTTCTTGTGTGGATATTAGTGAGCTAAAACATAAAGAGAGTGAACTCACCAAGCTCAATAGCGAGCTTACAAACGTGCACTAAACTACATTATAATATTAAAGTAGTGCTTGCCCTCTTTGTACTCATGCTCAAAAACAAATCCATGGCGTTT
>WFNM01000072.1 GCA_015488615.1 Sulfurimonas sp. | reverse complement strand
CTCCAAGAGTATTTTGGTCAAGAGACACAACTTATACACTCGGGTGATGCTATTGTCGAGTATCTACAAAACAAGTTTGACTTTTACAAGCAGTATAAAAATCCTAAACTAAAGTTTTTCGCCTCTGAAAATCCAGAAGCTCTTCGCACGATTGCAAAGCAGTGGCTCAATGTCTAAACGTATCTCTATCTTTGGTTATGGAACAACTACAAAACCACTTGCAAAACATATAAAAAATGCAGTCTTTTATGATGACAAATGTAAAGAACCTTACGGTGGAGTTGATGGCTCATTTGTAAGGCCGTCAAGTGAGTTTGACCCTGATTTTTCAGACCTTGAGATCACAAGTCCAGGTATACCACCCTCAAACCCTCTTATAAAAAAAGCAAAACATCTCATCAGTGAGTATGATTTTTTCAAAGATGTAATGAACCTCAAAATCTGGATAAGTGGTACAAATGGCAAAACCACAACAACACAGATGATGCAGCATCTTCTTGAAGATAAGGGAAGTCTTGCAGGTGGGAACATCGGTACACCTCTAGCAGAGTTAGACCAAAAGAGCCCTATTTGGATACTTGAGACAAGTAGTTTTACTATCCACTACACAAATGAAGCAATTCCAAATATCTATGTTCTTCTTCCCTTATCTCCTGACCACATTAGCTGGCATGGAAGTGAAGAGGCTTACATAGCTGACAAACTCAAACCTCTAAGTATGATGAAAAGCACAGACAAGGCTATCATCCCTGCTGCGTTTAAAGATGTACAAACGCAAGCAGAGCTTACCACTTATGAAGATGAGGCTGATTTAGCGAAACACTTTGAGATAGATGCAAGTCGTGTCGCGTTTAAGGGTGCCTTTTTAGCCGATGCTCTTCTTGCTATGGCTGTCGATAAAATGCTCTTTAATAGAATAAACTATACTAAAATGAACTCCTTTGTTCTTGATCCACACAGACAAGAGGAACTTAAAGACTCTAAATCTCGCCTTTGGGTAAATGACACAAAAGCGACAAACCTAGATGCGACACTTGCCGCAGTTAAACGCTACAAAGAGTCTTACATCCATCTTATCTTAGGTGGTGATGATAAGGGAGTTGATTTACATGAGCTTTTTGAATATCTCAAAGAAAAAAGACTCACTATCTATGCTATCGGCTCTAACAGAGAAAAACTTGTAAAACTCTCACGAGAGTTTGGACTTAAAGTAGTTCCTTGTAAAAATCTTGTCTCTGCCATTACAGAGATAGCTATAGTCCTACAAAAAGAGGAAGTTGCCCTACTCTCTCCTGCAGCTGCTTCACTTGATGAGTTTAGCTCGTATGCCGAGCGTGGTAATATATTTAAAGAGCAAGTGAGAAGTCTTTAATGCAAGAAATAGACCTCAAACTCAAAGCTCATTTTGTAGATATTTTCAAAGATGGCTACCCTCTTCTGACAAAAGAGCACCTTGAGAACTTCTCAAAAGTAACACAAGAGGGAGTTATCCTTAATCTTCATGATACAAAAAATCGCTTCATAGCTAAAGCCTACCACGGAAATCAAAATAAAGGTTTTGGCTGGGTGCTCTCTTATAAAAAAGAGGAAGCTATCGATGTAGCATTTTTTAAAAAGAAGATAGCAAATGCAATAGAACATAGAAAAAAGTATATCGAAGATAAAGAGACTACGGCTTACAGACTCTTTAATGGTGAAGGCGATGGCGTTGGTGGTCTTACTATTGACTTCTTTGATGGTTACTATCTTCTTACTTGGTATAGCATTGGAATTTATGAGCTGAAAGCTCTTATACTTGAAGCTTTAAAAGAGTCCGTAGAGTACAAGGGCATCTATCAAAAGAAGCGTTTTGATGGTAAAGGCAAGTACCTTGATGATGCAGATGATTTTGTCACAGGCGAGAGAGCAGCTGAGTCTATCACTGTTAAAGAAAATGGTGTCAACTTTGCTATTCACTTAGATGATGGGGCTATGGTTGGTATCTTTTTAGACCAAAAAGAGGTGCGAAAAACCATCCGAGATAAGTATGCAAAGGGAAAAACCCTGCTCAATACCTTTTCATACACTGGTGCTTTTTCAGTCTATGGAGCACTTGGTGGGGCTAAAAAAACCACAAGTGTAGACCTAGCAAAACGCAGCCTTCCAAAAACAAAAGAGCAGTTTGAAGTCAACAACATAGACCCTCAAACGCAAGAGATCATCGTAGAAGATGTTTTTAACTACTTCAAGTATGCAGTACGTAAAAAGTTACTCTTTGACATGGTAGTTCTAGATCCACCAAGTTTTGCTAGAAGTAAAAAGCACACTTTTTCAGCCTCAAAAGATTATGTAAATCTTCTTAAAGAAGCCATACAAATAACTTCAAAAAATGGTGTTATAGTCGCTTCCACAAACGCAGCAAACTTCTCGATGATGACCTTTAGAGACTTCATTTTTCGTGCATTTAAAGAGCTCAAGGGTAAGTATAAGGTAGAGGAGAGCTTCTCTCTACCTAGTGATTTTCGAGTCACTAAAAAGTTTCCAGAAGGAAACTATCTCAAAGTTGTTTTTGTCAGAAAACTATAAAACAAAAAGGAAATAAATTATGCTAAATATGATGATTGGATTTTTTAAAGATTACTTCAAGTACAGAGAACCCGCGAAAAAACAGCAGAAATGGATGGATAAATACTGTGAACAAAAAGGGTATGCAGTCAACCCAAACTGGATGATGTCCACTAACCTCAAAAGTAATCTTTGCGAGATGGAAGCGACCTTTGGTAAACGCTACTGTCCCTGTTTTGAACCCTCAGGAGACAAAGCATTAGACAAAAAAATGTCTTGTCCTTGTGAATATGTAGAAGATGAGATCGCAGAGTATGGTACATGCCACTGTGCACTCTTTGGTCCTGCTGATTTGAGCAAAGAACAGTGGAAAGCCTCTTCTAAACGCTTAATGGATGAGTACCAAGTACCTAAAAATCTTAAAGATGGTCTGCTCGACACCCGAAACATGCCACTCGACCCACGTCGTGGACTTCCCATTCCAGATATGATGCATCAAGTAAAATCTGTACTTAATGGATACAAGGGTGAGAAACTCACTGTCATTGTCGAACGAGAACAGGAAATGCTAAACCTTGAAAAAATTGTGCTTTACCGAGGCTATGAGTGTTCATGGGAGCCTAAAGAGGATTACTTTGAAGCCGTGCTTCACCTCAAAAGATAGCAACTAATTTGACTTTAACCCAATACACGCTAAAATGATTTCACTAAACAATGGAGTCATTTTTTGAAAGAAGCATCTGAAGTACTCGCACGAAAATACCGCCCCTCAAATTTCGATGAACTCATCGGTCAAGAGACTATAGCACAGACACTCTCTCTTGCACTTGACTCCAATAGACTCTCTCATGCTTACCTCTTTTCAGGTCTTAGAGGAAGTGGTAAGACTTCAACTGCTCGTATCTTTGCAAAGGCTCTTATCTGTGAAGAGGGAATGAGTCATCACCCTTGTGGCGTTTGTTCTAACTGTACTATGGCGATAGAAGGTCGTCATATGGACATCATAGAGATGGATGGTGCTTCAAGCCGTAAGATAGATGATATTCGTGATCTTGTTGAGCAGACAAAGTACAAACCCGCTGTAGCTAGATTTAAAATCTTTATCATTGATGAAGTACATATGCTCACAAAAGAGGCATTTAATGCCCTTCTTAAAACATTAGAAGAGCCACCTGAGTATGTTAAGTTTATCTTAGCAACTACTGACCCACTTAAACTCCCAGCTACAATTTTGAGTCGTACACAGCACTTTAGATTTAAAAGCATCGCGACAAATAAGATAGTCGACCATTTAGCACATATTCTTCAACTTGAGAGTATAGAGTACGAAAGTGATGCTTTAGAGATCTTAGCTCGTAGCGGAAGTGGTAGTCTTCGTGACACACTTACACTCCTTGACCAAGCCATCATCTACTCCAAAAATCATGTCGATGTTCGTACTGTAACAGATATGCTTGGGCTTGTTGATCCGAAGTTTATAGATGAACTTTTTAGCTCTGTTTTTACCAAAGACTATGGGGCTTTAGTTGAGAAGACCAAAGTGCTAGAGGATTACGAATCAGAGATGGTTGTAGATGAGCTTATCGCCTATCTCAAAGAGAAGATGTACAATCATGATGCACTTTTTTCTACTCTTGTTCTCGATAGATTTTTTAGAATACTTAGCGAGTCAAAGTACCTTTTTAGTATAAATGCAGATGGAAGTTTCGTACTCTCTCTTATCTTCTTTAAAATGGTTGAAGCACTCCGTATTCGTGAGATTGACCAAATGATAGAGTCTTTTCAAAAAGATGTAGAGCGTCCGGAGATAACTCAGCCTGTTCAACCCACTATTAAGATACAAACAGCTACTCCTGAAATGACTACAGCAATTATAACTCCACAAATTATAGAGACTAAAGTAGTAGAACCTATAAAAATAACAGAAGCAGAAATTATTCCTGAGCCTGTACCCCAAACTCCTACACCGACACCTATTGCTGACCCTAATCTCCAAACTTTTGAGACACTTGTAGCAAAGATAAAAGATAGAAACTACGAACTCGGTGAATGTTTTACGAACAATATCACTTATATCTCTTATGAGAATGAAACTCTTACTTGGGAATCTTGTGCGGATGAAGAGTGTAAAAAATCTCTTAAACATGGCTATGCTGTTATTAAGCAACTTGTACGAGAAGTCTTTAGTTTTGAGACAAAAATAAAAGGTGTCGCTTGCACAAAAGAACCATCATTTAAAGAGCCCAAAGAGATAGTACCTCAAACAGTGGCACATATAGAACAGCCTCAGATGCAGAACCCACAAAGTACTTCTATGATAGAAGATGCAGAACTTGGTGGAAACACTAGTTGTGTAACAAATTGTGATGACCCTGCCCCACTAGATGAGACAAATGGAGTAGATATTACACAAGAACCAATGGTCGCTCGTGCTATAGAGATGTTCGAAGCAAGAAAGGTAACTGTTCAGTCTAAAATCTAAATATGCCTTTTTTACTCTAATCTTTATGCAAAGAACACTTCACTGCAACAGAGCTTTTCCTTCTCACAAAAATGAAGTATCTCTTCGTAAGGAGTTGTATTTCGCCTTTTACTTGTAGCAAAACGTGACTGTGACATCTCTAAACTTTTCGCTACATCCTTGTCAAATACTTTCTCTATCTTCTCTTTTTTCAGGTACTCTTTTAAGACACCAATAATTGCTCTAAAATCTCTCATGAAGACCCCTCAATTTCTATTTTTAAAAATATAACCTAAAAAGTTGATGAGAGGTAAAAATATTGCACTGTGCTATTTTTTTGAAGCTTTTTTCTCTTTTTGTCTTAATCTTTTAACAATATTTTTCAAAGTTACACTGATGGAGAGAAATTCTAAATAGTGTTTAATGTGTAAAGTTGCTTCATAATTTTTATTCTCAGAGATCTCGAGTACATATTTTTCTAAACTTCCAATATCCTCTTCGAGTTCGTTCTGTAATTTTTTGATATAAAAGAAGCTGATAAAAAGAAGGATAAGAAAAACAATTACTATAAGGACAAAGATAGTATTTACCTGACTTACAAGTAGAGACTCCTCTATCTTATAAGTTGTGGAAATCTCTTGCATATAGTTGTATAAAAGTGTGTAAGAGAGGACATAGAGTAATGTAAAAACTGTAGTAAAGACTTGAAGTATCTTAAAAAAAATCCCTTTTTTTACACTCTTCATATATCACCTTTTTTCTTTTTCTATATTGTACTTTAAAGTTCTTTAAGCAAAAATGATTTATAATGAAAGTAGATTATATTATCTTCAATTAGGAGTTCTTATGTTTGTTTCATCTTACTCAACATTTATTGATACAAGTGCAACAAAACGTGTACAAAACGATAAGAACAATCTTGAGAGAAAGCCTAAAGAATCTTTTTCTAAGCAACTCATAGAGACGACAGGCAAAGATGTTATCCTCTCTAAAAACCTTCCACTCAACTACATCTCTAACTATAAAGCATTAAGTAACAAACAGGCGATAGAGCAACAGTTACAAGGCAGAGATAAGAGAGAGATAAAAGCGAAAATAAAGTTCACAAAACTTTCAGCACAAAGTAGTGCACAAGTCTCTTACGCAGATAACTCAAAGATGTTTTCACTCAGAGTTCCCCCAAAGCTCACACTAGACCAAACACCAAAACTCAATAGAAAGCTTCCAGTAGCAGCACTCAAAACTCAAGAGAGTACTCTTAAGAATTTAATGGTTAATACTTATATCGCAAATGAAAACTACTACCGTATAACAGCAGCTTAGTCCTCTACCCAAGCCTCACTTCGCATCACTCGACCATCACACAGAAGTTTTAGTTTATAAGCACTAGTACATTTACCCTCTTCTAACTCCATGATGGCAATCTGTAAAATCTTCTTACACTTTTTTGGAATGTCAAAATGTCCTTTCATTCCTGTAAGAAAGTTTTTTAGAGGAACTTTTGCATCCATCCCAATGACATTATCTCGACAACCCGTTAGCCCAATGTCGCTAAGATAAGCCGTTCCCTCTGCTATCTGAAAATCATCTGTACTTACATGAGTATGTGTCCCTATGATACCACTCACTCGACCTTGAAGAAGCAT
>WFNM01000071.1 GCA_015488615.1 Sulfurimonas sp. | reverse complement strand
AGTGACTTCGAGTATGAGCTCCAACTTGGGTATCTTAACAACTCCCTTGATGCAACCGTAGAGACAGTCTACCTTATGCCAACACTTCAAAATGCTTTTATAAGTTCTTCCATAGTCCGTAATCTTCTTAAGTTTAACGGGAAGACAAGGCACCTCCTCCCAAAAGAAGTGCAAAACATCATAGGGAGTATGACTTCATGTACATTGCCATAGAAAGTTATTTAATATATGCTTAGTAAATATTTATATGGAGATGAAACACGCTTATTTTTAAACACAAATCTTGGTTGTCATGCTAAATGTAGTTATTGCTATCTTCCAAGTTTAAACATAGAATTAGGAAATGTACCAAAAAGAAAAATAGAAATAAAAAACTTAATAGAATCCTTAAATAATAATACAGAATTTAAAAAAGGCATAAATGGTACAATTTTATCTATTGGATGTTATTCTGAATGTTGGGATGCAGAAAATAGGGATGACACTATAAAACTTATAAATATACTTATTGAGTATAAAAACCCTATTCAACTTGCAACAAAAGAATATATAAATAAAAATGATTTCACAAAAATTAATATTGATAGAATTAAATATTTACATCATTTATCCATTTTTATTAGTTCTTCGACAATTACACAGTATAAAAAATATGAAAATGGAACAAAAGAACCAAAGTTAAGGTTCAAAAGCTTTGAGCTCAAAAGCATATATAATATTCCAATGTACTTATATATCAAACCTGTTTTAGAAAATATTACTATTGTAGATATTGATTTATACATTCAAGTAATTAAACAGTATAAAATAGATACGATTGTTGGTGATTTATTCACGAATAAAGGACTAGCATATGCTCCAATTGGAGAAAAGAAGCTTTTTTATCAAAACAAAAAAAATGACAATAATTTTATAAAAAACAAATTTTCTCAATACTGTAATGTTTATAAGTACAGCGTTGAACCTATTTTAAAAGGAATTGCTAATAATGGATAATATAACAAATTTCATATTAATAAGCATAGGTTCAATATCAACTATACTGTTAGTTGCTGAGGCTTCAGGATTTCTTCCTTTAAAACTATCAAGACTATTACATCGAAACAAACTAGCTATAACTATAGATGTTTTAAATGAACTAGGACTAGATATTAAAGAAAAAAAACAGCTACTCAATAAATGCTTAAATTTAAGTTCATCACAAAGAATACAAAATAAGCTTACTAAAATCACAATAAATGAAGAAGTAGAGATTGGAAAAAGTCAAAATGGATATGTATATCCTAACTATATTGATTTAATGGGTTCTAGTACTCTTCAAAGAAATGCTAAGGACTTTGCTAGAGAGTTAAATACATATCAAGAAAAATTGGAAAACAAGTTAGAATTTGATTTTATAGTAACTTCAAAATTAGGAAGTCCTATTTTAGGATACGAATTTGCAAATCTTCTAGAAGTTCCTTTAGTACTCCACTCTGAAGAAGAAAAATTTAGATTAACTAACGGAAAAGAAGATCCAAGAGCAATATTTGACTTTAGTTGCCTTCAACTAAACTTAAGTAAAGCATTAATAGTGGATGATAGCACTACTGGTGGTAGAAAAGTAATTAATATTATTAAAGATTTAAAAAAGTATGGGTATAAAGTAACAGACTGTCTTGTTGTATTTGCACCTCAAGGCAAAAATGCATATGAAAAGCTAGAGAAGCAACAAGTAAAACTACATTCAATTATTCAAACAGAAATTAAAAAATAAAGGAAAACCTATGAATGGAAAGATAATCGTATTTGAAGGAATTGACGGGAGTGGCAAAGGAACACAGTCAAAAAAATTGTATAGCTATTTAAAAGAATTAAACTATAAAGTTATTTTATTGGAGTTTCCGTTTTACAGTGAAACATTTTTTGGAAAAGAAGTTGGAAATTATCTAAATGGTGATTTTGGTGGATTAAATGATATGCATCCAAAACTATCAGCTATGTTATATGCTGGTGATAGATTTGAAAAGAAAGACACTATATTAAAAAAATTAGCTTCGGGCTACATTATAATTTGTGATAGATATGTTCCTTCAAATATTGCACATCAAACAGCAAAGTATCAAGATAAAAAAGAACAAAAAAAGTTAAAAAAATGGATAGAAGAACTAGAATATAAGGTATATGGACTTCCAAAACCAGATATCATATTTTTCATGAATATGAATCCTAACATATCTGATAATTTAGTATTAAAAAAAGATACCAGAGATTATACAGATAAGAAAAAAGACTTACATGAAAGTGATAATTCATATCTACTTAATGTTTATGATACATTTAAAAATATGTCAGCTAATAAAAAATGGGTTAATATTAAATGTCAAGATAAGAATAACCTATTACTAGGTGTAGATGACATTCAATCTAAAATTATTAAACAACTTACTAAAAAAAGTTTTATTAATTCTAATAAGAAACAAGGTAATTAAGATAGAATTAATTAATAGCGACTATGTGAATAAAAGAGATAGCGAGTTGGCAGAACTTTTCGTCTCCTCTCCTAGTAGAAAAAAGTTCATTTTAGGCATCAATAAACTCACAAAATCTCTGCAAAAAATCGTAAACGTAGATGGTGTCATCGATGACTTCACTCGTGTACAGCGTTCACGAAAAAAAGAGATATACAAGATAGAAGACGTTCCAAAAGATGCACTTATACTCTCAACTGCTACAGGTAGCCCCCTAGAAGTAAAAACACGACTCGATGCTATGGGCTTTGCCAATATCAATTATCTTTCTCTTTGTAAGTATTCTGACTTAGAGTTAATAGAGCCTCCTTTTATTATGGACTTTGCTGAGGATTTTGAAAACAATCGTGCTGAGTATGAAAAGGTTTATGAACTTTTAGCAGATGAGAAGTCAAAAGCTATCTTTACAAAGGTACTTAACTTCAAAATCTCTTTTGACTATGACTTTATGAAAGGGTTTACAAATGACCATGAGGGGCAATACTTCGACAAAGAGATACTTCCAAAACTCAAAAATATCAGTTTTCTTGATGGTGGTGGGTATGTTGGAGATACAGCAGAAGAAGTTATCAAAAACTATCCAGATTTTAAAAAGATTTATCTTGTAGAACCCATAAACGAAAACCTCCGCATAGCTAAACGCGAGTTAGGGCACTATGAGAATATAGAGTTTATTCCTTTTGGTTTAGGCAAGCAAAAAGAGACCCTCTTTTTTAACGAAGAGAAGTCTTTTTCTACTATGTATGGCAAAGGTACGCAGAGTGTCGAGGTCGATACTATTGACAACATCGCTAAAGAAAAAGTGGATTATATAAAGCTAGACATAGAAGGGGCAGAACAAGATGCCATAGAGGGAGCAAAAAAGACCATCAAACGCGATCACCCTATTTTGGCTATCTGTATCTACCATAAGGCAGAAGACTGGTACACTATTCCACAAAATATCTTAGCTATTCGTAGCGATTACCGCGTTTATCTTCGTCATTATATGGAAGGGATTTTTGAGAGTGTAATGTATTTTATCCCAAAAACCTTTTGACTTTTTAAGCCTCTTCTTTTGCTCTCGCCTCACGAAGTTTATCTTTCTTTGACTTTTTCTTTCCCTTTACAGGAGCAGGACCTTTCATCTTTTTTGGAGCCTCGCCAGTAAGTTTAAACTGCTCTAACTCTTCTCTCTCTAAGTTGATGCCACTGCGTTTTTCTATGAGTTTGAAGTGTTCCATAGTCTCATAATCCACAAAACTTATAGCTTCTCCACTTTTTCCAGCACGAGCTGTTCGCCCTACTCTATGGATGTAGTCTGCAGGTGAACGCGGCAAGTCGTAGTTTATCACACACTCTATCTCGTTGATGTCGAGTCCACGAGCGGCAATATCTGTGGCGAAAAGGAGTCTCACTTTTTTATCTTTAAAGGCTTGTAGTGTTTCATTTCTCATGTCTTGCTCTAGGTCGCCATTAAAAGAGGCAGCTTCTACTCCATGTTTTCTAAACTTTTCAGCGATATTATCAGTTGATCGTTTGTTTGCCATAAAAACTAAAACGCGACTCCACTTATTCTCATTTAAAAGGTGTCGAAGGAGTGGTCCACGATTTTCTCTATTTACCTTTATGACTCGCTGCTTTATCTTTTCAACGATACTGCTCTCATCTTCTAAGCTTACTTCCTCAGCATCTGTAGTGATTTTCGCTGCTATTGTTTGCATCTTTGGTGGATAACTTGCTGAGAACATAAGGTTCTGGCGTTTAGCTGGCAGTGCTTCAAGTACTCCATCTAACTCTTCTAAGAAGCCAAGATCAAGCATCTTATCTGCTTCATCAAGAACTAAATACTCCACAAAAGAAAGATTCATCTGCTTTTTACTCAGCACATCTAAAAAACGTCCACTCGTAGCGACTAAGACATCACAACCTTGCTGAATGTCAAAGAGCTGATCACCTATGCTTTTTCCACCGATGAGAGGAACAACACTCAATTTTTTTCCGAGATACTTTGAGAACTTTACAAAATCCTCACTCACTTGCAGAGTAAGTTCTCTCGTAGGAGTAAGAACTATCACCTTTATCTTCGCTTTTCCAGCTTTAGAACTCGCGTTTAACTGCTCAAGTATAGGCAGAACAAAACTCGCACTCTTTCCAGAACCTGTTTGACTTAATACGATGAGGTCTTTTTTGGCTAGTACAAGAGGGATAACCTTCTCTTGTATAGCAGTCGGTTGAGTAAAGTTACTATCTTTAAGGGCTTTGAGTATATTTTTTGAGAGTCCAAGTGTAAAAAAAGGCATGAAGTTTCCTGAAAATTTTAATTGATAAATTTTAGTATAACCCTGCTTCAAAAGAGTTGTGAAAGAGAAATAATGCTATCCTTACATTAATTTTACAAACAGTTACCGACTAAAGTCGGTGTTACAAGAGCTGTAACACCAATTTTAACTGGTAAATACATTTATAACTAGACAACTAAGGAACAAAATGATTAAGTCACTACGTGGAATGAATGACATCCTCAGCGAAGATTACGAGCGCTTTACATACTTCATAAACCTAGCAACGCAGGTTGCACAGAACTACGGTTTTCATTTTATTGAAACACCACTTCTTGAGGAGACTGCTCTTTTTAAACGCAGTGTTGGGGAGAGTAGTGACATCGTTGGCAAAGAGATGTACCAGTTTACTGATAAAGGTGAAAACGATGTATGTCTTCGCCCTGAGGGGACTGCTGGAGTTGTTCGTGCGTTTATACAGCAGAAACTTGACCGTGCTGGTGGAACACACCGCTTTTTCTACCACGGAGCTATGTTTCGCTATGAGCGTCCACAAAAAGGTCGACTTCGTCAGTTTCACCAGTTTGGTGTAGAGAGCTTTGGCGTAGATAGTGTTTATGAAGATGCGACTATGATTATGATGGTGGCTGACATCCTTAAACGCTGTGGCATTGGCTACCGATTGCAGATAAACTCTCTTGGTGATCAAAACTGTATGCCTCAGTACCGTGACTCGCTTGTGAGTTTCATAGAGTCTGTTGAAGAAGAAATTTGTGAAGATTGTAAACGCCGTAAGTCTACAAATCCTATCCGTGTACTTGATTGTAAAAACACTCACTGTCAATTACTTTATACCAAAGCTCCTAAACTCATTAACTCTCTTTGTGAGGGATGTGAGAGTGACTTTACTAAGCTCAAGCAGATTTTAGATGATAACGGTGTTGCTTATGAGATAGATACAAATCTTGTGCGTGGACTTGACTACTACTCTAAGACTGCGTTTGAGTTTGTGAGTGACAACATCGGTAGCCAGAGTGCTATAGCTGGTGGTGGGCGCTACGATAGACTTGTGGAGTTTTTAGATGGCCGTGCTACTCCTGCTGTTGGTTTTGCTATGGGGATAGAGCGTTTAATGGAACTTATCGTTATGCCTGAGAGTAAACGCGAGGGTTACTACATAGGTGCCATGGATGCTGAAACTGTAGACTTGGTCGTACAACTCACACAAAGTAAACGTAGTGAAGTGAAAGTTACTTGTGAATACAAAGCAAAAAATCTTAAAAATCACCTCAAAGCTGCAGATAAGGTGAATGCAAAATATTGTTGTGTCATAGGGGAGAACGAACACAAAGATGGTACTATTTGGGTAAAAGATTTAGAAGCTAAATCAGAAAGTGTTATACCTCTTAGAAATTTTTAGATGGATTTATTTATGAATATATGGAATATTTTTATACATTTCATAGAATTTTTTATACTTGCTGCTCTTATTCTCCTGGTCATGCTTTTTATCTATGACAAATATGTACAACGTAAACGTGCCCTTCTTATAAACTATCCTGTTATTGGGCGAATGCGCTATCTTTTTGAATCACTTCGAGAACCTCTTCGCCAGTACTTTGCAGAAGAGACCTTTTATGAATCAAAAGATAAGGTTGACTGGGTTTATAAAGCAGCTAAGAATCTTCCAAACTACCAGTCATTTTCGGTAAATCAACCATTTTCTGGTTCACGTTTTATCATTAAGCACTCTTCTAGTGTGCTCAATGAAAACGAGGTAGATGAGGATGTAACTGTAACCTTTGGTAAAGATAGAAAGTATCCTTTCGTTTCTGAGTCGCCTATTATACGCTCTGCTATGAGTGATGGTTCATTAAGTCCTGAGGCTATTCGTGCATTTAGTATTGCTGGTCGAGACTCTGGTCTTACTGTCAACACTGGAGAGGGTTCCCTTACTTCTAACCACCTTTTTACACTCGAGCCAGACTTAGACAACTGTGACTACCTTGAAATTGTAAAGAGTACTCCTTATGCAGAATTTTTATTTAAACTTGGAGATTTTTTCTTTAATAAAAAAATTGCAATTAAATGGTTCCGTACTGCTCTTTTAAATAAAAACACACAAAATACTTACATTTATGATGATGTAACACATGTACTTTTTCGTGTAAATTGGAAAGCATCCTTAGTAGTTTTTCCTCAAAGTGTTCCAGAGAGTCTCCCTAACATAGTTTTTCAAATGAGTTCAGGTCTTTATGGTGTACGTGACCATAATGGTGACTTCGATGAAGTAAAATACCAAAAAGTAATCTCTTTTTGTCGTATGACTGAGATCAAAATAGCCCAAGGTGCAAAACAGACAGGTGGAAAACTCGCAGGAAGTAAAGTAACTGCCGATATCGCTTACTACCGTGGTGTTCCAGAGGGGAAAAATGTTTTTTCTCCGAACAGATTTCCTTATGCAGATACGACTGAAGATCTTTTAGACTTTGTAGAGAGATTGCAAAAACTTTCAAATAAGCCTGTTGGGTTTAAGATAGTTATCTCCGATGCAGATGCAACACAAGAACTTGCAGAGGCTATAGCTAAGCGTAAAGCTGATGGCAGAGGTATTCCTGACTTTATCACAGTCGATAGCGGAGAGGGTGGAAGTGCTACTGCCCCACTTGAACTGATGGAGTCTGTTGGTCTTACAACGAACAATGCTCTTTATGTTTTAGATACTATGCTCAAGCAAAATGGTCTCCGTGAAGATATTAAGATTATTGCAAGCGGAAAAATTCTGACACCTGATGATGTTATTATCACTCTCTCTATGGGTGCTGATGCTGTTGGTATGGCCCGTGGCTTTATGATGAGTGGTGGCTGTATCCGTGCACGTATGTGTTCTGGATTTGGCTCTCATGTTTGCCCTGTAGGAATGGCTACTCAAGATGAGAAAAAACGTGCTTCTTATCTTGTAGTAAAACAAGGAAATAAGATAGGCAATTACCATAGAAACCTTATAAAAAGTATGAAAGTCGTGCTTGCTGTTATGGGTAAAAAAAGTATTAATGATTTGGATAAAAGTGGCTTAACTTTTAAAAATAGAAGTGGAGAGATTTACTTCGACATTGACCTCTATTTTCGTCAGAAACTTCATCTTTAGGACACTTACTTGAAAAACTATGGTTTAGAAAACTGGTCGGAAAACAACTTTGCCATTAGAGATGGTAAAGTTATCCTCAATACAAAATCAAACCCTTCTCTTTTACAAATCACGAATGCTATTAGAAAAAAGGATGTACGCGGTCCTATAATCTTACGTTTTCCACATATTATAAAAAAGCAGATTCAAAATCTTTATAAACATTTTAACTACTCCATACAAGAGAATAATTATAAAGGCTCTTTCAAGGCTGTTTTTCCTCTCAAAGTAAACCAGTTCCCACATCTTGTACAAGCAGTAGTAGATGCAGGTAGAGAGTTCAACTATGGTCTTGAAGCAGGAAGTAAAGCAGAACTTATTTTAGCTATGAGTCATATAAATTCAGGGGCACATATAACAGTCAATGGCTTTAAAGATAAAGAGATGATTACTCTGGCATTTATTGCTGCACAGAGTGGACACAATATTACACTCACAATAGAAGGGCTAGGTGAACTTAAAACTATCATAGAGGTTTCCAAAGAGTCAAAACTTATAGTACCAAACATAGGCATACGAGTGCGTTTACATGCGACAGGAAGTGGTTCATGGGCAAAAAGTGGTGGAATGGATGCAAAATTTGGACTTACTGCTACTGAGATACTTGAAGCAACGAAACTACTTAAAGAAAATGTTTTATTAGATAAATTTACTATGATTCATTTTCATATTGGCTCACAGATGGATGATATTTCTCCTATGAAACGCTCTTTACGAGAAGCTGGAAATATCTATGCTGAACTCAAAATGCTTGGAGCTTTCGCACTTTCAAATATCAATATAGGTGGAGGACTGGCTGTTAACTATAGTCAAAATAGTAACTCTGTCATGCATAACTATACTCTTAAAGAATTTTCAAGTAGTGTTGTCTTTTTACTCGGAGAGATTATGAATGCAAAGGGCATTTCTCACCCAGATATATTTACTGAGTCTGGTAGATATATTGTTGCTTCGCACTCTGTTCTTATTACTCCTGTATTAGAACTTTTTTCACAAGACTATCATGCAGATTTACTTGACTTAAAAGAGATAAATCCTCCTTTAGTAGAAGAACTTCACGAACTCTACAAGGCCCTATCATCTAAAAACGCAATAGAGTACCTGCATGATGCAATTGACCATATAGAATCACTTCTTACTCTCTTTGACTTAGGATATATCGACCTTAGAGATAGATCAAATGCAGAAATATTGGTACATAACATCATGAAAAAATCACTTCTTTTAACTTCTAATTTACATACTAATGAACTAAAACAACTCCAAGTGCATATGCAAGAGCGATACCTTATCAATGCTTCTATCTTTCAAAGCCTTCCTGATTACTGGGGACTAGAGCAGAATTTTCCTGTAATGCCTATTCATCATCTTGAACAAAAGCCGCTTCGTGGAGCTTCTATATGGGATATCACTTGTGATAGCGATGGAGAGATAGGATTTAATCCCTCTGCCCCACTCTATTTACATGATATTGACCTTAAAAAAGAGGAATATTTTCTCGCATTTTTTAATACTGGTGCTTACCAAGAAGCACTTGGAATGGCTCATAACCTTTTTACCCATCCTAATGAATATACAATTGAAATAGATAATCAAGGCTTTAGCATAAGCAATGAAGAAGAATCAAAGAATATCTTAGAAATACTTTCTTCTATAGGTTACAGCTCTCAAAAACTTTTAAAAAAACTTAAAGAAGACCTTTCTAGCAGTAAATTCATCACAGAAAAAGAAAAAAATGCTACACTTTCAAAACTAGAGACTTATATCTATCAAAATGGGTATCTAAGAACAACAAGTTAAGGTTTTTTATGGGAATTTATGCAGATATTAGAGAAGACTTTTCAAATGCTTACCACAATGACCCTGCCCTTAACTCTAAAATAGACTTTCTTTTTAACTATCCTGGTGTTTGGGCTGTTGCTTGGTATCGTATTGCAAATAGACTACACCGTGCAAACTTCAAACGTTTAGCTCGTATGATTATGGGTCTCAACCAAATTTTTACACATATTGATATTCACCCTGCTGCTACTATTGGTCATCGTGTTTTTATAGACCATGGGACTGGTGTTGTTATCGGTGAGACTGCCATTATAGAAGATGATGTTGTTATCTACCAAGGAGTTACACTTGGTGGTGTTTCACTCGATCATGGAAAACGCCACCCCACTATAAGACAAGGTGCTGTTATCGGTGCTGGTGCAAAAGTTCTTGGAAATATCACGGTTGGTGAGTACTCAAAGATAGGAGCAAATTCAGTTGTTGTAAAAGAAGTACCTGATTGTTCTACTGCCATTGGTATTCCAGCTCATGTTATAGAAAAGGGTCGTTGCAAGGATCCATTTATGCACAATATGCTACCTGACATAAATAAAGAGATGTTTGAGTATATGCTTAAGCGTGTAGCAGTTTTAGAGCATATTTTAGTAGAAGACAACAAAGACTTACTGGTCCAAGATCTCGAACTCGAACACATCTATGAATCTTTTATTAAATCTATGAAAAGTTAAGTTTCCTTAGCTTATATCTATTATTATTTTAGTATAATATATACAATATTATATTGGAGATTTTTTCATGCTAACAAATCGTGTAAACACACTATCTGAATCAATTACTATTGCAGTATCTACACTTGCCGAGGAGCTTAAGGCTGAAGGTAAAGACATTTTAAGTTTTTCTGCTGGTGAACCAGACTTTGGAACACCTCAAGTCATTAAAGATGCAGCTATAGATGCAATTAACAATAATTTCACAAGATACACTGCAGTTGATGGAATTCCAGATCTTAAACGTGCCATTGCCAACAAACTACAACGAGACAATGGTTTAACATATGCTCCCCAGCAAATCATTGTAAACAATGGTGCAAAACACTCTCTTTTTAACCTTTTTTCAGTAACAATTGATAGAGATGATGAAGTTATCATTCCTTCGCCTTATTGGGTCACTTACCCTGAACTTGTAAAGTATTGTGGAGGAACTGTGGTAGAGATTGAGACACAAGATGTGTCGGCATTTAAGATTACTCCTCAACAACTTAAAGATGCTCTTACAGAAAATACAAAGATGCTTGTCCTCACTACACCATCTAACCCTACTGGAAGTGTTTACTCAAAAGAGGAACTTACTGCCTTAGGTAAGGTTCTAGAGGGTACTAATGTTATAGTTGCAAGTGATGAGATGTATGAAAAACTTATCTATGAAGGTACTTTTACTTCTTCAGCTTCAGTAAGTCAAGATATGTATAAGCGTACAGTAACTATCAATGGCCTTAGCAAATCAGTTGCAATGACAGGATGGCGATTTGGCTATATGGCTGCACACAACACAGAATTAATCCAGGCTACAAAAAAGCTTCAAGGTCAAAGTACATCAAATATTAACTCTATTACTCAAATGGCAGCTATTGTTGCTCTAGAGGGTAAAGCAGATGTAGATATTGAGATGATGCGTGTGCAGTTTAAAGCTCGTCGTGACGAAGCTGTAAAACTTTTTAATGAGATAGAGGGGCTTAGTGTTCTTAAACCTGATGGTGCTTTTTATCTTTTTGTAAATATCACAAAAGTTAGTGATGATTCTCTTAAGTTTGCCAAAGATTTACTTGCCAAAACTGGTGTAGCAGTAGTTCCAGGTGTTGGTTTTGGTAGTGAAGGATACTTTAGATTTAGTTTTGCAACTGATATTGAGAGTATTCGCGAAGGAATTTCACGTATTGAGAAATTTGTAAAAGAACTGTAAAAGCTCTTTTACTGGTTCCACCTCTCCCGAGGTGGAACACAAAAGATAAAGTCTCTACTTAAGAGATTCTAAGGCTTTTATAACCTCGTCTAAGTTATCCATAGGGATATGTACCTTCCAATCAGGTGTATCTGTATTTCCAGTTAAAGAAATACCTATACTTGCTACTGGAGCACTATCCTCTCCATAAGGTTCTGCTATTTTAGATACAGAGATAGTCCCTTTTTTTGTTGAGTGTAATGGAATTGTTATCATTTTTTGTCCTTTAAATATTATTTGATAAGTTTAGCTAACTTCACCTGAAGTTTAAGCCATGCTTTGTGATCCATAAGAGGAAAACCTGCAAATGTTTTACCACTTTCTTTAATTGTTTTAGTGATACCACTTCTAGCTGCAAATGTAGAAAATGCTGCAATCTCTAAATGCCCTGCAAAAGCTGACTGTCCGCCCACAACTACATTCCGTCCTAGCTTAGTAGAACCTGCACTTCCAGACTGTGCGACAAACACAGAGTACTCACCCACTTCACAGTTGTGCCCAATCTGAACAAGATTATCTATACGAACACCTTTTTTAAGAAGTGTCGAGCCAAATACCGCACGGTCAATAGTTGTAGAACTTCCTATTTCTATGTCATCTTCTAAAACAACATTCCCATTTTGGTAGATCTTTTTATGTTCACCTAGCTTGTTTGTAGCGAATCCAAAACCATCACTACCAACAGTAGAGTTAGCATGAATAATAACACTGTTTCCTATCTTACAATCACGATAAACGACTACATTTGGATAGAGTATAACATTGTCGCCAATGACTGCGTTTGAGCCTACATAAACTCCAGCCATGATCTGTGTGCTCTTCCCGATGACAGCACCATTTGCTACTGTTGCCTTTGGTGCGATAACACTTCCCTCACCTATAATGGCTTCTGGTGCATCTACATCTTCAAGTGCCGGTGCGAAGTATGCAGAAAGCACTGCCATTTCCCAGTAAGGGTTTTCTACTACTAGTGCTATTGACTTACTAGGTACAGCATCTTTTGTAGATGCATCACAGATGATAGCCCCAGCACTAGACTCTGCTATATCCTTGACATACTTTGAATTTGAGACAAAAGAGACTTGTGTTTTATCTGCATCTTTTAGTGTGTTCATCGAGAGTATCTCTCTATCTTCACCACTAAATTCTGCCCCTATTATTTTTGCAATTTTACTAAGCTTCATAAAATTATCTCTCTAGTGCAACAGCACCACTT